>NZ_JJNY01000036.1:0-135772 GCF_000690035.1 Pseudoalteromonas sp. S3431 | reverse complement strand
CTAAGTAAAAACCGAGCAACATAGAGTTAATCGTCCCTAGGAAGAACCTATATTTTAATCTATGTAGTACACAGCATAGCTTGAGGCAGTAACTTTAATCTCTCCAGCATGGTAGGCATCAGGTACATAGTTACTTGGTGCGCTATCAGCCATCATTACTTTTTCTGCGCGCATGTACGGCTGCGACTGCACATTAAGTGGACTTAGTGATGCGCTGTACAATCCTTTTAAGTCAACGCCATAATCTTCACTAAATTCTTTTGCCGCATCGCGTGCATCTTTTATTGCTAATTTTTGCGCTTTTTTATGTAGTTCGCTGTAGTTACTTGCTAAAAATTGCGTTTGATTAATTTCGTTAATTCCGTTGTTAACTAAGCTTTGTAGTAACTCTGGGTATTTATTTATATCGCTGAGTTTTACCGTTAATGTGCGAGAAACTTTGAAGCCTTTAAAGTCTTGATTACCGGTTGTGCGGTTATATTGACTATCACGGTTTATTGAAATTTGCCCAGCATTTATATCACCTTCTCTAACCCCTACTTCTTTTACGAGCTTAATTGCTTTAGCGATGGTTAAATCGGTTTTATTTTTAGCTGCAATTAAGTCCTTATCAACTTCGGTAATACCTACACTAAGCTGTACGTAATCCGGCATTGTGGTAAGAGTGGCTTCGCCCTTTACGTAAATATGAGGGGCATCGGGAGTAGCTGCAGCAAGTGAATCAAAGCTAAGTACATTTAAAGCCAGCGCGCTACCTAAAACAAGGGTAAGAGTTTTCATTAAGTCGATCCTTTAATTTTGTTAAACCCAGTAAACACCGTACGCGGTTAATTAAATATGAACAAGCACAAAAAAACAGGCATTTGCCTGTTTTTTTGTTAAGCATTGTAACTGTGCCTACAACGTTATTTATTTTTAATTATGTATAAACCTAATTAAACACTACAACGCTTATAGTTACGGTATTTTGGTAACCAGTAATTTTTGTCTATTGCGGCCCATAAAGCATCATCAGTGATCTCAAGTGCAACACCTTCTTCAATCGCTTTTTTAGCAATAGCAAATGCAATACGTTTACTTAGCGTTTCAATTTCAGTAAGCGCAGGTAACAAACTACCTTTACCTGTATTGGCACGCGGCGACGACTCTGCAAGCATTTCACTAGACACACTTAACATTGCATCCGTAATACGCGTTGCTTTAGCGGCAATAACCCCTAAGCCAATACCTGGGAATATATAACTGTTGTTACATTGTGGAATTGGGAACGTTTCGCCATTGTACTCAACGGGTGCAAATGGGCTACCGGTTGCAACAAGCGCTTTACCATCTGTCCATTTAATTACATCTTCTGGGTATGCTTCTACCTGCTTAGATGGGTTACTTAATGGGAAAATAATAGGTTGCTCACAACCGGCGTGCATTGCACGAATTACCTGCTCGGTAAATAAACCTGGTTGGCCTGAAACACCAATTAAAATATCAGGTTCTGCACAGTGCATCACATCAAGAAGTGATGCGTATTCACCGCTGTAAGTCCAATCACTTAACGAGCCTTTAGGTTGTGCAAGTGCTTGTTGGAAGTCGCGTAAGCCTTCCATACCTTCACTAAGCAAGCCAAAACGGTCAACCATAAATACTTGGCTACGCGCTTGTGCTTCCGTAATGCCTTCAAAAACCATTTGGCTAATAATTTGCTCAGCAATACCACAACCAGCAGAACCAGCACCAACAAATACCACTTTTTGCTGGCTCAGTGTTGAATTTTTAACGCGACACGCAGCAAGTAAAGAACCAACCGTTACAGCCGCCGTACCTTGAATATCATCATTAAAGCTACAAATTTCATTGCGGTAGCGCTTAAGTAATGGCATTGCATTTGGCTGTGCAAAATCCTCAAACTGCAGCAATACATTTGGCCAGCGACGTTTAACCGCTTTAATGAATAAATCTAAAAACTCATCGTATTCGTCTTGAGCAATACGCTTATGGCGTGCGCCCATATACATAGGATCGTTCAAAAGCTTTTCGTTATTAGTACCTACATCAAGCATTACAGGTAATGTGTATGCTGGGCTTATACCACCACACGCTGTGTAAAGTGACAATTTACCAATTGGGATACCCATGCCACCAATACCCTGATCGCCTAGGCCTAAAATACGTTCGCCATCGGTAACAACAATAACTTTTACTTTACCTTTGGTAGCGTTGCGTAAAATATCATCAATTTGAAAACGGTCTTCGTACGAAATAAATAAGCCACGTGCACTGCGATAAATGTCTGAAAACTTTTCACAAGCGTCGCCAACTGTAGGCGTGTAAATAATAGGCATCATCTCTTCAAGATGGTCACGCACTAAACGGTAGTACAGTGTTTCGTTGTTATCTTGGATTGCACGTAGGTAAATGTGCTTATTCAAATTTTCGGTAAAGCTAGAATACTGCTGATAACAACGCTCCACTTGCTCTTCAATTGTTTCAAAGCGTGGAGGAAGTAAACCAGCAAGATTGAAATTTTCGCGTTCTTTTTTACTAAAGGCACTGCCTTTGTTTAATAGCGGCGTTTCAATTAGGCCAGGGCCAGAATGATGAATATATAAGTAGTTAGGATCAGTATTTGTTGTCATATTTCCAAGCTTTAACGGAGTCTTAAGTTATGATCTGTCATTATCATTGTTAGAAGTTTAATTGCAATGACAATTAAGTTGGTCAGACCATTGAGAAAAACACTTGCAAGCCGCACTGCCTGCAAGTGTATTATACATAAATTAAAATTTGATAGTGACGTGATTATCAGTTAAATCAGATAATGCAACACCTTCACGGCGCGGATCGGCGCCGCCATACAATTTGTTATTTTTAATTTCAACGGCATGTAAGCCTGAGTTCAAATCGAGAACACGTACATTGTGTCCGCGTTTAGCAAGCAAAGGTGCAATAGCTTCAAGCGTTGTGCCTTTTTCAAGGCTGGTGTAATCGTTACGATTTGTTGTACGTGGTAAGTTTATAGCGTCTTGCGCTGATAAGTTCCAGTCAATAACGCCAACAACCACTTGCGCAACATAATCAATAATGCGACTACCACCAGGAGAACCCACAACTAAACGTAAGCTGCCATCTTTGTTAAATACCATTACTGGTGACATAGAGCTACGCGGGCGTTTACCAGCCTCTACACGGTTTGCTACAAGCTTGCCGTTTTTGCGTGGCGAAAGCGAAAAGTCAGTTAGTTGGTTATTTAAAATAAAACCATTAACCATAACCGTAGAGCCAAACGCCATTTCAATTGAACTGGTCATCGAAACTGCATTGCCTTTACTATCTACAACAGATACGTGTGAGGTAGAAGGTAATTCGTATGAATCATCCATTGCATAACTTAAGTACCCTACAGGATTACCAGCTATGGCTTTTTGATCTGTTTCTGTAATTAATTTAGCGCGCGAGGCAATGTAATCTTTGTTTAGGAGCTCTTTTGTAGGTACTTGGGTGAAATCGGGATCGCCCATGTACATATCGCGATCGGCAAATGCTATGCGCGAAGCTTGGCTAAAGTAATGAATCGCCTTTTCGCCGTTTGGCTTAAGTGCGCTCATATCTTTATGTTCAAGTAAGCCTAGCATTTGCAGTACCGCAACACCGCCACTGCTTGGTGGAGCCATTGAACACACATTATAGGCACGGTATTGTATACATACCGCATCGCGTTCTTTGCTTTTGTAATCTGCTAAGTCTTGTACGCTTAATTTGCCTGGGGCAATTTTAGAGCGCTGTACAGCATTAACCATTTGTTTAGCGTTTTCGCCTTTGTAAAATGCATCAATGCCTTGCTTTGCAATGTCTTTGTATAAATCTGCAAGCGGTTGATTCTTTTTAATTGTGCCCGCTTCAATCAGTTTACCATTTGGGTAAAAGTATTCGTTGATTATCGGCATGCTCATTACACCGGGGTTTAACTGGCGGGCTAATAAGCCATGTAAACGCGGCGAAACTACAAAGCCTTGCTCAGCAAGTTCAATAGCGGGTTTAAAAAGTTCTTCCCATGGCAATATACCGTATTGTTTATGCGCACTTGCAAAGGCATGCAAAATACCGGGTACACCAACAGATCGTCCGCCTACAACGGCTTCAATCCATTTAACGGCTTTACCGTGTTTATCTAAAAACAGCGTTTCATCTGCATTTGCAGGTGCGGTTTCGCGGCCATCAAAACTAGTCAATTTATTGTTAGCTTTGTTGTAATACATCATAAATGTACCACCGCCAATACCAGAGGATTGCGGTTCAACTAAAGTAAGCACTAGTTGAGTTGCTATTGCAGCGTCAACGGCACTGCCGCCTTGGGCTAAAATTTGTTGACCGGCTCTTGAAGCATACGGATTTGCCGCTGCAACCATGTACTTGTCACCTACCACAACTTGCTTGTGACTAAGGCCCGTTGCTGCTTCTGGTTCGCGAGTTTCTATCGGTTGCTGTGCAAAAGAAGGCAATGTTATTGCGCACAGTCCAATAGCAAATAATGAGTTAAGTTTAAAATGCATAAAAAGTCTAAAAACACTTAATAACGATAAGGTAATTGGCATCTTAAAGTTAAACGGGCACAATATGCAAAAATTTATACTAAAAAATTACAATAAAATGCTTAATTTACCTATTCAACCTCGTTATATATTACCGCCTATTATTCTGCTGCTTTTTAGTACCATTTTTGCTGCATTTGATTTAAATAATTTACTTGAATTTAACCGAGAGCTAATTAATCAAGGCGAACTGTGGCGAATTTTTTCTAGCCAATTTGTTCATGCTAATTGGGCTCATTTGGGATTAAATGCCAGTGGTGTTTTATTAATTTGGTTACTGCATGGCGAATACACATCACCTACTCGTTACGCCGTTAATATAAGTGCGCTGGCACTGTGGTGTGGACTTGGCGTGTATTGGTTTTGCCCAAGCATACATATTTATACCGGATTAAGTGCTCTGTTGCATGGCGTAATTATTTGGGGGGCAGTTAAAGATATAACTGTAGGGCTTAAGTCGGGTTATTTATTATTTATAGGCGTATGGATTAAAATAGCGTTTGAGCAATTTAGCGGCCCTAATGCTGATATAGGAAAGCTTATTAACTCAACTGTAGCTATTGATGCACATTTAATTGGTGTTATTGGCGGGACTCTGCTTGCCATACCACTGATTATAGAGCTCTTTAAAAAGAAAAAATAAAGTTAGATTTTGTTTAATCCAATAAAAATGCCGCATTAGTTAACTAAACTAATGCGGCATTTTTGTTTTTATACTTTAAGAGTTAAAGATTAAAGCGTTTCTTTAAATAATTTATGAATACGGCGGTATTCGTCTAACCAACTTGAAGGCTGTACAAAACCATGTGGTTCAACAGGAAATATAGCTGTTTCAAAGTTTTGTTTTTCAAGCTCTATTAAGCGCTGTACTAAACGCACTGAGTCTTGAAAAAACACGTTATCGTCAACCATGGGGGCATTAATGAGTAAACGTTTGTTTAAACCTTCAGCGTAATAAATTGGCGAGCTGCGCTCATACGCAATCGGGTCAACATCAGGGTGGTTTAATATATTAGCTGTGTAACCTGTGTTGTAATGTGCCCAATCGGTAACAGGTCGTAGTGCCGCACCTGATTGAAATAACTCAGGCGCAGTAAACAATGCCATAAAGGTCATAAAGCCGCCATAAGAGCCACCATAAGTACCGACTGCTTTGGTATCAACGTTGGCATTTTGCGCCATCCATTTAACACCATCGGCTAAATCTTGTGTTTCAGGTGTGCCCATTTGACGATAAATCGCGGTACGCCAATCACGCCCGTAACCTTTAGATGCGCGGTAATCCATATCCATTACTATGTAACCTTCATCAGCGAGCAATGAATGGAACATAAATTCACGAAAATAAACCGAAAACCCCATATGTGAGTTTTGTAAGTAACCCGCGCCGTGGTTAAAAATAACCGCTTTGCGGTTTTTACCTACTTCACCTTCAACGTAATCAGCTGGGTAGTATACTTTGGCGTATATAGGTTGTTCAGTATGGCTCGATGGCACGGCAACAATTTTAGGTGCAGTTAGTTTTTTAGCTAAAAACTCATCCGACACTGTGTGCGTTAAGCGCGTTGCTTTTGTATTGGCTTGTGCATCAGCTACATAAAGCTCATTAGGCATGGTAATTGTAGAGTGCTTAAGGAGTAACTTGGTTTCATCAGGGCTTAACGTGTAGTCAGTCATGCCATTTAAGTCAGTAACTTGCTCACTCTTACCTGTTTGCGGGTTAACACGGTAAATTTCGTACAGGCCTGGGTGCTCAACATTCGCTTTGTAATAAATTGCGCTGTCGTCGCTGGTAAGCGTTAAGTTAGAAACCTCAAATTGGCCTTGTGTAAGCGCAGTTGCACTACCATTGACTGGCTTTTTATAAAGCTGGCTGTAACCCGACTCTTCCGATAGGTAATAAAGCGTGTTTGAGTTATGTAACCAACCAAAGTCGTTAAATGCGTAAGCAATCCATGCATCGTCATGTAGGCGGTGTTGCGACACAAGTTTGTTGTTTTTAAAATCAACGGTAGCAAGCCAGCGATCTTTGTTGTCCCACGCTTCAAGCATGACAGCCACTTGTGAGCCGTCGTCGTTCCATACTATTGGGCTTTGCTCAAAACCCCAGTCCATAATAAGGTTAATGCCACGAGGCGCCTTTTTAGACTTATATGTTTTACCATCACGTGCATAATTTTCTTTTTTAACTGCGGCTAAAACATCTTCATCAAAACCCGGTAAGGTATTAAAGCTAAGTGATGTTTGCTCTTTGTTAGTTAAATTGATGTAGACAAGCTGTGAGGTTTCTTCTTTAGCATCTGCAACACGGCGGCGTGCTTTTTTAGGCTCAATAGTTGCATCATTAGTGATGTAATTTGGCATAATATCGCCATCTGCGCGCCAATCAGTTTTTTCTTTAACTACGACTAATAACGCATCACCATTTGGCGAAAGCTGTGCCTCTGCAACTTTATTACCGTTACCTAAGTAGTAAGCCGTGTTAGCAATTGAATCATTTTGTTCATTAATTTGCTCATTGCGTGCTTGCTTATCTTTTTTATTTTTTTGTTGAAGCGCCACAAATTTAATCAGTTTATGCTGCTCTTTAGTAATATACGTGCTTGGCTCTTCAATCCCTTTAGGCTTATCAGCAAGTTTTAAGTTAGCAAGCTCGTTCGTTAAGCCTGTTTTTAAATCAACTTTAAAAAACACATTACCTTGGCGGTAAACTAAATCACCATTGTTTAAAAATTGTGGTTTAGACTCACTTGTTGATGTCGCTGTAATTTGTTTAAGTTCACCTGTTTTTAGGTTTTTAACAAATACATTGCCTTTAAACGTGTAGGCCGCCATTGTTTTATTTTTAGAATAAACGGCTTTATTTGAACCCACAGTATGAAGTTTATTAAGTGCTACCTGCTCTGCTGTTTTGCTGTTAACAGATTGGCTAAATAAATTGCGTAATGTATTACCTTGCTCTTTTTGAGCATAAATAATAGTAGCTGAATCGCTTGCCCAATAAGCGCTCTCTGGCTGATTCCCCATCCAATCGGGATCGGCCATTGCTTGTTCTAGCGTTATTTTTTGTGAGCCGATATCTGCTGGTGTGTTTACAACCGCAGCAACCTTGGTTGCTGGTAAAGCACTTTGCTGTGTTGAAGAGGTGTTAGCGGTAACGCTACAACCTGCAAGCATGATACTTGAGGCAACGGCTAAGGCCACTAATGTTTTAGATGAAGAAAAATTAAAAATCATAGTGCTTCTATACGGTTATTATAATTAGGCCGTATTTAAGCAGAAGCACTCAAGTTATTGCAATTATTTAAGATAAATAGCCATTAAACAGGGTAAAGCTCAGTTTACTAATTGTAATAGACGTTATTCAATTACTAAATCAAGCCACACCAGTCGATGATCGCTTGATGCGTTTCTGTCTTTAATTAAACGATATTCATTACTGGTTTTAGTTGGCCAAAACACCCCACCGTCCTTAATTTTTAAGCCATAGTTTGACGGTAAAACGTAATCAACACGGGCTTGCCAATTAGCACTGTAATTTTGTGCATAAGGCACATCATACTGCTCTTTAGCACCTTCACTTTTTGGAACAAAGTGAGCATTTATTAATGGGTTTTTAAGTAATTGGTCGGTGGTATTTGTACGGGCTTTATCGCCCTCTGGGGCTGCGTTTAAATCGCCTAAAATAACAAAACGAGAGCGAGCTTTTAAACCGCCTTTTTCGCCTTTATCGTCGTAAATATACTTAGCATTTGAAACGTAATCGGCTATTAACCTTACTTCATCGTGGTTACGCTTGCCGTTTCTGTCCTCTTCACCGTCAAATACAGGCGGTGTTGGGTGAGATGCAATAACATGAATGGTTTTATCGTTTACGCTAATAGGTAAATCCCAAAACGATTTAGAGCTTAGTCTAAGTGCTTGCCATTCTTGTGCGTTATACCAGTTTTCGCCTGTTTTAGGCATTACAGGCATTTGAGCATTTGGCATGTCTTTATATTTAAAAGTTTGAAGGGTTCTTACTTTATCAAAATCGATTGGGTATTTTGACAAAATAGCCATACCATAATGCCCTTCAAAAAAGCCAAAGCCTTGTGCATCGCCCATCACGCCATTTTTTTTGCCATCATTATCTAAATCAAACTCGGTGGCTAGGCCTGTATTTACTGGGGCTATATAAGAGTAAGGATAGTTAATAGCGGCTTGTTCTTGCTGACCTACATTTAAATAATGTTTATTAAAGTATTCAATGCCCTGCTCTTTTGGGATGTAATCAAATTCGTTAAGTAAAATAATATCAGGGCGAACACGCTGAATAATTTCCGCTATGTTCTTAATTTGCTGGTGGTTTGCTTTAAGTGAGTTAACTAAGGCATCACTTTTAACTTGCTCGCCTTTAGGTGTGTGATTAGTTGCATCCATACTTACATTAAAAGTAGCAACACGAAGAGAGTCTGATGCAAATGTATTTAAGCTAAATAATGCAGTAATGGCTAGCACGCCAGATATTGTTTTTAGTTTCATTGTTTTACTTCACAAATTTAAAATTAGACTTTAACAGTATTACATATTCAAAGCCCATTTTTATGACAAAAAAATACCGGCTTAAGCCGGTATTTATATCAAGGTATGATAACTATTCACTGAGTAGTAAATTGGCAGCTGCTTTTAAAATACCAGGGTACTCTTGTTCAGGTAGGTATTCTGAAAGTTCGCCAAGCTTATCGGCGAGTTCATTTATATTTGTAGCCGATACATTTATATGGCCCATTTTACGCCCTGGCTTTGCTGTTTTTCCGTACCAATGACTTGTAACATTCGCTATATGTAAAATTTCACTCGGTATACTTGATTGTCCTAATACATTAATCATTGCTGTAACGTGTTTAAGTTCTGTATTACCAAGCGGTAAACCTGCAACAGCACGCATGTGGTTTTCAAACTGGGAGCAATGGCAACCTTGTTGCGTCCAGTGGCCAGAGTTATGTACGCGCGGTGCAATTTCGTTAACGAGTAATGTGCCTTGTACATCAAAAAACTCTATAGCCAATACGCCAACGTAGTTAAGCTCGTTTGCTATTTTTGTAAATGCATTGTTTGCTTGAGCTTCAACATTTTGATTATTTTTACCGGCAATAGAGAGCGTCAATACACCATTGGTGTGCTCGTTTTCTGTTAGCGGATAAATAGCAACATTACCGTGTTTGTCGCGCGCACCAATAATAGATACTTCACGATCAAACGGGATCATTTTTTCAGCAATTATCGTATGTGGCGCAAGCTGCGTGCCTGATGCAATAAAATCAGCCATTTGTGACCAAATTTCATCTATTTGATCATCCGATTTTAAACGCCATTGGCCTTTTCCATCGTAACCCGCTTGGCATGTTTTAATTACAAGTGGCTTACCTAGGGTTTTAACGGCAAGTTCTAAATGCGCTTTTTCAGTAATTAATTGGTACGGCGCACAAGTTACGTTTGTTTTATCAAGCAATGCTTTTTCAAGCGAGCGATCGCCACCGGTTTTAATTGCAGCTTTACCTGGGTAAAACTTATTGCTGTTACAGCAAAGTGTTAGTACGTCATCAGGAATATGCTCAAACTCGGCAGTAATGGCATCAGCGTTTGATATAGCTTGCTCAAGCGACGTGCTATAAACATCGCCTGTTAGTGGGTGCTTAATTTGCTTGCTGCCTACATCGTACGCCACAACGTTTAAATTAAGCGGCGCGCCGGCAAGACTCATCATACGTGCAAGTTGCCCTGCACCTAATATTAAAATATTCATTATTACTCTGCAGGGTTTGGATTAGCTAATATAGTGTCGGTTTGCGCTTTACGAAACGCTTCAATTTTTGCAAAAATTTCTGGATTTTGACACCCTAAAATTTGTGCAGCTAATAACCCCGCGTTTGCTGCGCCCGGCTCACCAATTGCTAGCGTACCTACTGCAACGCCTTTAGGCATTTGGCAAATAGATAAAAGTGAATCAACACCATTTAATGCTTTTGATTTTACAGGCACGCCAAGTACAGGAAGCGACGTAAAAGCAGCTGCCATACCTGGTAAATGCGCAGCGCCGCCAGCGCCAGCAATAATAACTTTAATACCACGTTCTGCGGCTGAACTTGCGTAATCAGCAAGTAATTGAGGAGTGCGGTGTGCAGACACGACTTTGGTTTCGTACTTAATGCCAAAATGCTCTAGCATAAGTGCTGCATGTTCCATGGTTGGCCAATCTGATTTAGAACCCATAATAATGCCAACAGTCATAAATACTCCTCAGTAATGTATTTTAAAAATAGCGGACTTATGTCCGGTTTTAGGCGGGTATTATACCCAAACCAAGTTTAATTGCGACTCACAAAAACAAAAAAAGCCATGTTTAAACATGGCTTTTTAGAGTTAACGGGTAAATAGCTAATTAAGCTTCTTTACTCGCTAGGTATTCTGCGTAGTTGCCTCTAAAGTCGATAACTTTACCGTCTTTAATTTCCCAAATACGGGTCGCAACCGATGATACAAACTGACGGTCGTGGGAGACAAACATCAATGTACCTTCATAAGCTTCAAGGGCTAAGTTAAGCGCTTCAATAGATTCCATATCCATGTGGTTGGTTGGCTCATCCATTAGCAATATGTTTGGTTTATGCATCATAATTTTACCAAACAACATGCGGCCTTGCTCACCACCTGAAATTACTTTAACTGATTTTTTAATATCGTTTTGAGAGAATAACATACGGCCTAAGAAGCTACGAACCACTTGCTCGTCGTCGCCTTCTTGTTGCCATTGCTCCATCCACTGAAACAAGTTCATGTCGGTTGCAAACTCATCAGCGTGATCTTGCGCGTAGTAACCAATATTCGCGTTTTCAGAAAACTTAAACTCACCAGCTTTAGGTGCTAAGCGCCCTGCTAATGTATTAAGTAATGTTGTTTTACCAACACCATTTTCACCAATAATAGCAATGCGTTCGCCAACTTCTACTAAACCTTCAAGTCCAGAAAACAACGTATTGTCGTCAAAACCTTGTGTTAGGTTTGTCATTTCAAGCGCGTTTCTGAATAACTGCTTTTCTTGGTCGAAACGAATAAATGGCGTTTGGCGTGAAGATGCTTTAACTTCGTCTAACTGAATTTTGTCGATACGTTTAGCGCGCGATGTTGCTTGCTTAGCTTTAGATGCGTTAGCAGAGAAGCGAGAAACAAACTGTTGAAGTTCAGCAATTTGGTTTTTCTTCTTCGCGTTTTCGCTAAGTAGCTGCTCACGTGCTTGCGTTGCTGCAAACATGTATTCGTCGTAGTTACCTGAGTAAATCCGTAGCTCACCGTAGTCAATATCGGCCATGTGAGTACACACAGAGTTTAAAAAGTGACGGTCATGCGAGATGATTATCATGGTACAGTCGCGTTGGTTTAACACGTCTTCTAACCACTTGATGGTGTAAATATCCAAGTTATTGGTAGGCTCATCAAGTAGCATTATATCTGGGTCTGAAAACAACACCTGTGCAAGTAGCACGCGAAGTTTAAAACCAGGTGCAATTTCTGACATAGGGCCAAAATGTTGGTCAGTGCCAATACCTACGCCTAATAGAAGCTCGCCTGCTTTAGATTCAGCAGAGTAACCATCCATTTCAGCAAACTCAGTTTCAAGATCGGCTACTTTCATACCGTCTTCTTCACTCATTTCTGGTAAAGAGTAAATACGGTCACGTTCTTGTTTTATTTTCCACAGCTCTTTGTGACCCATGATCACAGTATCAATTACTGAGTATTCTTCGTAGGCAAACTGGTCTTGGTTTAGTTTAGCAACACGTTCATTTGGATCAGTACTTACATTACCTGAAGACGCTTCGAGCTCACCACTTAGAATCTTCATAAATGTTGATTTACCACAACCATTTGCACCGATTAAACCGTAACGGTTACCGTCGCCAAATTTTGCTGAGATATTTTCAAATAATGGTTTAGCACCAAATTGCATGGTGACATTAGCTGTACTAATAATAGCGCTACCCTCCAAAGGAGTAATGATGTATTTAAATTGCGCGCAGTTTAAACCAAAATGGCCTGTTTTTCTATGAAAGTTTAAAGGCAGACCACTACGTTTTAGCCATTTATTATGACTATGTAGTTGGTAGCTAAAATAACGGATTAGATTTAATGGTTTCGTTAATTTTTATGCAAATTAAAATCCAAAAATTATTTTTTATAAACAGGCATGAGGGGTTAGAAATAGGGATACAGATTAGAGTAAAAGCACTTTTAACGTGTTTGTGTGTTTACTTAACTCATTTTGCTGCAACCTATAAGAATAAAAAGTTATATTTATGAAAAAAAAGCGATTTTAGAGCTTTTGCACTAGTTACTATTTTTTAACCAAGATGAAATTAATTCAAATTATAATTTTAACACACCACTTATTACCAATCCTTTTTCCCTACAAAACAACTAAAAAAACAAACCTCAGCAACACTTGAAAAACAAAATTAACCTTTAGTGAATATATATTAAGTTTAACGCTTAATTTTAGTGAGTATTTTTCACTTTTGAGCTGTTTATTGCTTTGTTAACCTTTGAATCTGAATTTTTACCTACGTAAAAAACTGACCAATTTACACAGGGCAACACACAAGATGAGCAAAAAATTAGCAACACTTATTAGCGCAAGTATTGTATTCGCACCCGCTGTTTCGGCAGTAGAGTTATACAAAGATAATAAAAACACTGTTGAAGTAGGTGGATATCTTGATGTACGTGTAATTAATACACAAAACGAAACCGAAGTTGTTAACGGTACTTCGCGCATCAACTTTGGATTTACCCGAAAGCTTAAGAAAGACTGGACTGCCCTTGCACTCGTGGAATGGGGTGTAAACCCTGTTGGCAGCAGTGATATTATTTATAACAATCGTTTTGAGTCTATTCAGGACGAGTTTTTGTATAACCGTTTAGGTTACGCAGGCCTTTCGCACGAAAAGTACGGGCAACTAACTATTGGTAAACAATGGGGTGCATGGTACGACGTGGTTTACGGCACAAATAATAGCTTTGTATGGGATGGTAATGCAGCTGGTGTTTACACCTATAACAAAGACGATGGCGCTGTTAATGGCACTGGCCGTGGAGATAAATTAGTGCAGTACCGCAATCGCTATAACGATTTTAGTTTTGCAGTACAAGCGCAGCTTAAAAACAGCGAATTCTATACCTGTGACATAACCGACATTTCAGAAGAAGAATGTGAAGCGCTATGGAACTCTGGCGATAGTGCAGCCCAAGAAGTTGAATTTAATTACACATTTGGTACGTCTGTAACTTATACCCCAACTGACATGCTAACACTTACAGCAGGTGTTAACCGTGGTGAGTTTGATTTAACGTTTGGCGATGGTTCTACTCGCAATGTTGAAGATTTAATTTATGGTGCAGGTATTATGTGGGGCAACATTGATAAGCCCGGCCTATACGTTGCTGCCAACGTAAATAAAAACAAAAATCACGACACAGATAACATTGGTCGCTTAATTAAAGACGCAATCGGTATAGAAACATTTGCATCTTACCGCTTTGATAACGATTTTCGCCCTTTTATTGCCTACAACATGTTTGATGCCGGTGATGATTACGTAATTCAGCCAAACTTTAACGCCGACCCAGACGATATATTTAAGCGTCAGTTTGCTGTTATTGGCCTTCACTACTTAATTGACGAAGACACTATTGCCTACGTAGAAGCGCGTAAAGACTTTAGCGACTTTCAAAGCGATAACGACGATCAACAAGCACAAATGGAGCAGTCGGAAGATGACGGTATAGCATTTGGTTTTAGATATAAGTTTTGAATATAAGTTTATAAAACGACTACAACATCCCTAAGCACAACCCTTTTAGCCCTTTTAACTTTTTTAACTGGGCTTTTTTTATTCAGCCATACTTTTTTCAATACTGAATTTTGCATTTAAGGCTATTTCAACAAATATATTAACAGCCGCATTGCTATCTGCTTTTTTAATTTGTAATAGCACCATTCACGATGCCCCTATTTTTACGTTTACCATTTTGCTGCTCATTACAATGAGCGAGGAAAACTTTAATTAATCACTCATAGTCCACACTCGGCATTTATATTTTTAGTGGATGTAGTTATCGCAGGCTTTATTATTTTGACTACCTCTTTGATTACTTTTTATAATTTAACTTTATTGCTAAGTTTAGCATTATAACAATATTTAGTATGATGTGTTCTTTTGCTATAAAGCCACCAGCCAATTTATGTTAAGTTGATTTAAGCGTAGAAACTATATTGAAATTGCAAAGCATTTACACTGGTTATTGCTGAACACTCAAATACGTAAGGCTGATTAAAAGCAGTAACAAATAGATGTGTATATGCTCATAGGTACTGACTGCATTCTAACTCAACAGTCATACACTGTATATAAACACAGTGTGCATATTTCCTGACAAAAATAATTTAAATCAGCTTAATTTTATAAGTCGTTGATAATATTGAATTAAGTAAAGTACTATAAAGCTGATTAAGCATTCTAAATACACAGAACAGCGTTAACTGTATATACACACAGTTAACGCTTTAAATCAATCTAACCTACTTTTTAATAAACGTACTATAACCAGCTAATGCCTTAGCTACACTAAGTGGTGGATTATCTGAGTGCTCAGCACCTTTGTTTATAGCGCTTTGCCACACAAGGTTATTATTAGGGTTGGCTGTTAAAGCGGCCTCTAAATTATTAAACGCTTTTAACATTAACGGGTGCTCTGCCCCACCAACCGATAGATATAAATAAGTAGGCGCCTTAACTTTGTTTGCTTGAGTAGTTAAAAATGCTTTTACATTATTAACTACGGTCATGTCGTCGTACCAAGCAGCTGGGCTAAAAGCAAAATAGCCATTAAACAGTTCAGGCTTTGTATGCAGTGTATAAAGTACAAAGCTACCACCTGCCGAAAAACCACTTAATACACGATTATTATTAAGCTTATATTTTGCTGATAAATAAGGGAGTAACTCAGTTTCAATAAACGCTAAAAACTTGTCGGCTTCGCCATTTGGTTCAATCAGTGTTTCGTGCTCTGGACGCGCCTGTGTATTTACATCTTGGCGGGCATAAGGAGGCACTAAATCGCGATTACGTGTATCTGTAAAAAACAAATTAGGAATAGACACCAATATAGCCTTATCCCCTTTTTCGCTCTTAGCTTGTTTTGTAAGTGCTTTATCCCATGTATCTAAATTAAAGTTACCATCGGTTTTAATAATTAACGGATACGCTTTTTTAGGATTGTAATTAGCAGGTAATCTTATAAACACTTTGCGCGACTCATTAAGCACGCTTGAGTTAATTGTTACATCTGTATAGGCCGATACATAATGGTTGTAATAACGTATGGCTAAAATACCAATAGCAAAAATGACTACGGCTAAACTTAAATTAATAAAAGAGTGTTTTGTTATTTTTATTGCCATACGGCATTCCTTTCAATGTTTAGGAGTTATTTAATCGAGCTTAACCCATTGCTTTATTTCCAGCGCGGTCATAATAAGCTCAACCGAAAACGCGGCTAAAATCATGCCCATCACACGCGTTAAAATAGACGCGCCGCCAGTACCAATTAGCTTAATAATTTTACCCGAAAGCAGCAACAGTATTAAAGTAATACCCAACACACCAAGTGTAACAAGCGCTGTGCCTATTTGAGTAGTAATTGGGTGAATATGGTTGTCGGTAAGTAGTATTACCGCCAAAATAGCGCCAGGAGTCGCCGTTGCAGGTATAGCAAGCGGAAACACCGCAATATCGTGATCGGGGTCTTGTTTAGCTTTGTTAGAATCGTTTCCAAAAATCATTTGCAGGCCAAACAAAAATAATATAATTCCGCCCCCTAACTGAAACGACACCAACCTAATTCCCATCGCATTAAGTATTAGTTGCCCTATTAAAATAGAACCCAATAATACGCCCCCGGCATAAAGCACCGTTTTAAATGCAGTTTTACGACGTTGTTGATCTGTTAAATGAGAAGTAAGTGCGGCAAACAGCGCCATAGTGCCTATAGGGTCAATGGTCGCCCAAATTACAAGCGCATCTTGAGAGAGTTTATCTAGCATATAAAATCCTTGTTAAGCGTAAATGTTTAATAAAACACGGGTAACAAATTCATTTGCTTACGCTTAACTATAATAGAAAGCCGCTATTTTTTGTATTTTATTTACTGAGCTTTAAGGATTGAGGATTCAAAAAAGATAAGCACTTATAATTGCCGTCTTGAGTTAAAGTGATTTATGCCAAATAGAATTTTCTCTTAAGCTAAAACCTAACTTAATAAGTAAATTATGGGAACGTGCATTGTGTGCACTCACCTCAGCCGACAAATGTTTAAGCGCAATATCCTTAACTAGGGTTTCAATAAAACCGCTCACTACTTCAAACATTATGCCTTTATCCCAAAAGTCGGGGTGCAGCTCAAACCCTATAAAGGCACTACTTTTACACGGCGTTAAATTATAAAGCCCACAAGTACCCATTAACTTCCCTGATGTATTATGTTCAATTGCGACTCTAATCACTTCGCCTTCGTAGTAGGCACTAATATCATCTTGTATTAATTGTTTGATTTGTGTTTTGCTAAGCGGTGTTTCGTAGTCGTTAAATTCTGACACATCCGGGTGGTTTAAAATATTAAATAAACACGCAGCGTGTTTGTGGGTAATTAAACGCAGCGTAACGCGTTCAAGCTTTGTGGTATTAAACATTTTATTTAAGTGGTTAGTTAAATTAGCTCTTTATGGGCACGCATTATTAACTTACCATACCCCATTAACAAGCATTATCTTTAAGCAAAAAGAGTGGATAACGTAATGAGTGACGATTTTAAAGTAATACAACCCACTACCACAGTATATTGCCCAAAGCGCGGCGAAGGCTGGACCTTAACAGGCATTACTAATATTAACGAGTTTACCTCAGTAATGTTTGACGGCACACGCTATACACTTCCAGCACGCGAAATAGTAGAAGAACTTCTCCCTAACCAATTAGCGCGTGAGCAAAATAGCTAACCAAACACATACACAGTAAAAAGGCTGCAATTTTGCAGCCGACTATCCAATTAACGAGTTAAAATGCATCGTCTTCGCTGTAAACATTAACGTTTAGTTCGTCATCATTTTCAAATACCACAAACGAAATAGGCTTACAGCATACTTGGCAGTCTTCTATGTATTGCTCATCAATATCTGCTGCATCAAGTAATACTTCTATGCTTTCTCCACAATAAGGGCAGCTTATTGAAGTTTCTGTTAACTGGTTCATTTATCACCTGCTAATTTATATCACGAATGTTGTCACTTTAATGAACACGTAAACATAATTCAACACCCCATTAAATAACGCATACTTGGCTAACCCAATTAAACCATGCTACTAACTTAAATAGTGACCATATAACTTGTCAAAGCACGAAATAGTATTAGCACTTAGCGGGTCTAACTTCTTAAGTATTTAAACTCACACTTCAGGTGGATAATTTTATGAAAAAATCACTCGCATTAGCATTAACATCTGCCGCAATATTGTTTAGCACATTTACTCATGCAGCTAAAACCGAAAAAGCCGTTCTAGCTGGAGGTTGTTTTTGGTGTATGGAAAGTGATTTTGAAAAGCTAGAAGGTGTAACCGATGTAATATCGGGCTTTACTGGCGGTAAACTTAAAAACCCGACATACAATGGTAATCATAAAGGCCATTACGAGGCCGTAGAAATTACTTACGATCCGGCCATAGTAAGCTATCAAGGTATACTTGATCATTACTGGGTAAATATTGATCCTTTTGATGCAAGAGGCCAATTTTGCGATAAAGGCCCTAGTTACTTAAGCGCTATATTTGTACAAAACGACGAACAACGTAAATTAGCTGAAAAAACAAAAGCAGCTGTTGTAGACGAGTTTCCTAATCAAACTGTGGTTACACCTATACTAAACGCAAGTACCTTTTACCCTATTAAAGGTAGGGAAAGCTTTCATCAAGATTATTACAAAAACAACCCAATCCGATACAACACTTATCGTTGGCGTTGTGGTCGCGACAGCCGTCTAGAAGAAATTTGGGGCGACAGAGCAACTCACTAGTATTTATTAAGCAACTTAAATTACACCAACAAAAGGCTGCATATTGTGCAGCCTTTTACTTATCTACAAAACTAGCTTTCTCTGCTTCAAATAAGTATACAAACCTTCATTATCAATAAATAGTATATTCTGTTTCCCAAAGCAGGCTGTTTATCTACTAAATCAAATGCAATAAATTGCACCCCTAGATTGATATAAACCAAATTCAACAACTGGAGTGACACAAAATGTTTGCCAACCAATTACAGCTAGCGCGTGCTCTAGAATTACCAACACGACAAGCCATGCTTTACCGTGAACAATCAGTACAACACTTTTGGAATAGCAACACCGACCTAATTACAAACGCGTGGATCGAATGGGAAACAACATTAGATAGCTCAACGTTTACGCTTGACGACACACTACTTGATAAAAACCTACGTGAAGCAGTAAAACAAGCATGGGACGATCCATCAAAAGAGCTGGCCGTAAAAGCGTTATTACACGAAGTTGCGCCTGATGTGTTTCAATTTCAATTTTTTGATCCTGAGCGCCTAGCAGTATTACGCGGATATTTAGAACAAGTATGGAATTCGCAAATTCCTATGCGCCCGCCATACGGCATAGTGTTAAATCGCCGTGGTGCCATGCTTGATAGCCGATCAGAAGGTTATTTAGCCGCGCCAAGCTTTCAGGCATTTTATAACGAAATACTAAACACTTATATGCGCCCTATTTCGCGCTTATTGTTTCCTGAAATAATTGGCTACGATACACAAACATTTGGCTTTTCCATTTATTATGAGCCAAGTACAGATGCGTCAATTCGCCCACATACCGACGCATCAGCTGTAACGCTTAACATTAACTTAAATTTACCAAGTGAAGAGTTTACAGGGTCAGAAGTTGACTTTTATCACCCGTACACAGGTGACATTAAATCACTTACGTTTAAGCCAGGTACTGCCATGTTACATCGTGGCAATATTGCACACGCAGCTAAACCTATTACCAGTGGTGAGCGAACTAACTTTGTATTGTGGCTGTATGGAGAGCGCGGTCGATTACCAGCACAAGGGGCTCCACGGATTCCTATTGATGCTAAACAGCGCTGGATTAACCCTAAAAAAACTAACGACGGCTATGCACCGTTTTAATTGAGTTTTTAACTAAGTTTTTAACTAAATAAAAGGCTGCTTAATTTAAGCAGCCTTTTTGTTAATATCGTTTTAGTTTACGTTTAAAATTTATACGTTGCAGATAGCCTTACACTTCTGGGGGTGCCCGGTTGAACCCACGCATCAGCAAATGAGTTAGTGTAATAGGTTTCATCAAACAGGTTATCTACCTCTGCACGCAAGCCAATTGCTTTGGTTACATCAACATCTATAAATGTACGTGCTGTTAAATAGCTTGGTAGCTCAAAATCGGTACCAAAAAAGCCGTTTCGAGAGTCTACATAAACTAAACCTGCGCCAAACTTAATTGCTTTGCCATATAACTCGGCTGATTTAACAAGCTGTAAACTAAGTTGATGCTTAGGAATATTTAATAAAGAACTACCCGCTTCAACGGTATAGCCAAAGTTAGCATCAAAAAATGAGTTTTCAATAGTTGCATCAACATACGCATACGATAGCCATAGGCTTACATCATCCGTTAGCTCACCGTTTATATCAATTTCTATGCCTTTGCTTTGTGCTTCGCCGATTGCAGCAAAAGTAAATGCAGTAGGATCGTCAACCACCAGCATGTTGTCTTGTTCCACTTTAAACATCGCAATGGAGCCAAATAAAGCGCCATCGTTTAAAGTAAATTTAACCCCCAACTCTGTTGAAGTAGATTGATTTGGTTCAAACCCATCGCCATTTGTATCAGTGCCCGATAAAGGCCTAAAGTTTTCGCCATAAGCAGCATAAACAGATACAAACTCGCTCGCCTCATACACAACACCCAACTGGGGGCTAACACGTGACTCATTTTGTTTTGATTGCGTATCAGCTAAACGATTATTAAGTGTTTGTTCGTAATCATCAAAACGTACACCAACGCGAATATCAAGCTTATCGGTTAGGCTTATTTGGTCTTGTATAAATACACCTAACGACTCTTGAACTTCTAACTTATCGGTATTGGCCGTCGGCGTAGGTAACTCATACGCCCCATATACAGGATTAAAAACATTTATATACTGATCGCCACGAACACGAAGAACAAATTGATCATTTTCGAACTTATCAGAATCAACACCTACTATTAAGCGGTGTTCTAATCCTGCAACCTCTAAATTACCCGTCACTTCTGCTCTAAACACCTGATATTTTGCATCGTAATCACGGTAACGTCTAAAGCGATTTACCTCTGCATCAACTACACCCGCAAAACCGGTTTCGGTAGCAAACCCTTCAAGCGACGTATCACGGTAGTTAGCGCCCAGTAATACGCTCCAATTATCATTAAAGTCATGAATAAACTCCAATTGATGACCCAGTACGTCAGCCTCTATTGGACCATCACCTGGCTCACCTAAAAAGCGACTTTCAGGAATAAGCCCAAGCTCGCCATCTATTGCTAATACGCCTCTATCAAAAGGAACTTCTTGGTCGCTGTATTCAAGCTCATATATTAATTGGCTGTTGTCATTAATGTTCCATGTAATTGAAGGGCTAAAGCCCTTTTTTGTTGTTTCTATCGTATCGCGAAAACTTTTGGCATCTTCATAAAAACCAACCAGCCTAATTGCTACGTCGTCATTAAGGGGGGTTGTGTAATCTACATCAGCGCGGTAGGTATCAAAGCTTCCTACGCTTAGCTTTAGCTCGCCGCTCGTATCAAACGTTGGGCGTTTAGTTACTAAGTTTACCGTACCGCCAGGTTCACCACGGCCAAATAAAGCAGCACGTGGACCTTTTAACACCTCAACCGATTCAATACCCGACAAATCACGTGAGCCACCAAAGCCACGCCCGGCATTAAACCCATTAACAAGATAATTACTTGGTAAGTTTTCATCGCCGACAAAGCCACGTAGCGCAAAGCTATTCCAAAGTCCGCCAAAGTTATTTTGACGCGCTACCGACGCCGATAAATCAAGCGCTTGATTTAAATTTATCGCACCCGCGTTTTCAAGTGCTTCTAAATCTATTTTTAATTCTGATTGCGGCGTTTCTAAAGGGCTAAAATTTCCTTGATAAGCTTGGCGTGTTCCAGTAACAGCAAGCCTTTCAATAACACTCATATTTACACTATCAACTTGCTCACTTTTATCAGCTGCTATTACCTGACTGCTAAATAAACTCACTAAACATGTGCTTAAATAAGTAAGTTTCAGCCCTTTTTTATTAGTATTCATTATAAACCTTGTTAATTAGTTGACTCATAAATTTTATTTTAACTGAACGCCTATGACCTCAGGCTCATCCTTTTTATTCAGTATTGTTTTACTAAAACTAGGCATGTTGTTAAGCGCAGCTTTAGTGGGCTCACCTTTAATAAATAACCAAGGGTAGTAAAATTCCCTTAAACATTTATGAAACCCTCGTATTTGATGCTCGTATCTAAATGCCGCTATTGCATCTGTTTTGGCTTTTCGCGTTAAGCTGCGTTGTAACAATAATGCAGGCGAAAACCACGATACCATTCCAGCTAACTGATACTTTTTGCGTGCTGCATCGCGGTACGCATGCGAAAGTTCAGCCGCTTTTTCATCCCCTACTTGTTGAAAGGCGTAATACCATTTCCACTCAAACTCGCTTTGCATATCAACATGATCTTTCCATGCGGGATTATTAGCTACAAAGGCGTCCATTGTAATTTGTTTTGGTAAGTCCCATGCATCGTTAACCGCCTCTCGCTGGCTAAGTACAATTTCGCCACCTTTAGGTGAATGCACTATTTTGTTAATCGCTAAATCACCTAAAATAGGAATAATAAAAGCAACTAGGACCCATATACCTATTAAAGCGGAGGCAACACGCGGCGCACTACTTGCTTGCTTGCCCATCCAAATACAAAGTGCAGCCCAAAAAACTAGATAGGCAACACACATAGTTGTTATCAATAAAACATCATAAATTGAACTACCAGCTACATAAGCGCCACCATAGAATGGCAACATTAAACACACGAGTAATAAAATAAACCTCACCAATATGCGTGCGCCCCATAAAGCAAAGTAAGAGCTCGACGTTGTGACTAATAAATCGTAACGACCACTGGTACGTTCGTTGGCAAATAAATCATGGAACAGCAAAATCACTATCAGCGGTGCCAAAGCACTTAACACAAACGCAAAATCAATTTTACCTGCTTGGGCAAGCTCAGGGTTTTGCGCATCGCTTTCGTAAATTTGTCCCTCCAGAGCGAGTAAGTTTACGCGGTGTTTCCATGGGTAAATATCGCGTTCACCCAAAGCAGCAAACGCTAAATTTGAAGGCGCTGAATACGTTAAATGAAAAGTATAATAAGCCAACATACCTGCATCAGTTTGCTGCGTTTGCACATTTAATCGTTCGGTTAGATCAGCTGATTTTAAACGTTCAATAGTTTCGCGTTGCTGACTTACTTCACTCAACCCACTGATAACGGCAAAGGCAGACACAGCAAATGTACAAAGTAAAAGCACCACTAAATATTTTTGACGAAGTAAAAAGCCAAATTCTCGCTTGAGGTGTAAAAATAAATAGCTCATAACAAACGTTTCCCTACAAACTTAATACCGCCGGCTAACACTGCAATCCACAGTAATAGCTGTAAAAATGCAGATGTACTTCGCTGGGCTCGCACCAACGCACTATCGCTATGAAAGGTAAAGTTTTGCAGTATTTTCCAATTATCAGCGCTAACACGTGCTTTTTTAGTGGCTGCGGCATCAGCATTGCGGTTCATGTCGTCTTGGTAATCAAGTTCTTCAATATGAACTTTGTTAAGCCCTTGCACAAAATCAAAACGTAGCTGCTCGGTTTCGCGTAAAAAGCGATGATGCGTTTCTATACTTGTACCAACCACAATCATAGAGAGCGAGCGAATCGCTACCATTGGTGAAACCCAACCAAAATAACGCGATACCTGCGTTTGCTTAAGCTCAGCTTGCATACGTTGCTGGGCAAATTGATTAAGTACTTCAGTTTGCTTAGCCTCTGATTCACTTGCCACTAACCCTCTAAAGTTTACCGGCAGCTCGTCAATGCTATTTACGTTGTACTTTTTAAGAAGTGATTGTTTAAATTGCTCAAAGGCAGGGTCGTTAGTGTTATGGCCATCGCCTACCTTTCTAAGCTCGGCTTTTACAGCAAAATCTGTTTCTATTTTACCGGCAGATGGCACAACTGTAGCTGCTGTCGTACTCGCTACGCGTGGCATAACAATACACAGTAAAATCCATACAAAGGCAAGTGCGGTAAAACTGCCACTGTTTTTACTAAACACACTAGAGGCCAGTAAAATAAGTAATACCCACACAGTTAAATATAAAGCGTAGCCAACAACAAAACTTACAACTGCCAGTAAGCTTTCACCTGTACCAAGTGTGAATAAAGCCGATACCGTAAGCGGAGTCAAAATTAAACCCACAACAGAAAGTAGCGCTAATCCTTTACCTGCAATTAGCGTTACACCCGATGTACCTTGCGATAACAAATACGAAAGCGTTTGCGATTCGCGCTCTCGGCTAATACCGCTGTAACCAATTAAAATCAGTAATAACGGCGCTAATGTTTGCACTATAAAGGCAGGCGTTAAACTGCCTAATTTAGTTAATGCAGTCCCTTGGCGACTATCTGCAAACATTGCGCTATTTTGTCTGTGCCCTTCTAAAAATATAGAGTTGCCTGTGTAAGCGTCAATACCGGGGTCGAGCGTACTAAGCGGCGCAGGCGTTCTAAACGCATAATGCCCGTAATGCACCATTCGGTGAGGATGGCGGTCGGGTTGATCAACAAAGCTTTTATCGCTTGTTGTTTGCAGTTCGTGCCTAGTATGGCTTAATTCCAGCATGGTAATGGCCGTTACAACTACCGAAGAAAGTGTAAGGATCAAACCAATGGCAAGCACAGTGACTGCCAATTTAGAGCGTAACCAATAACGCCATTCATCCTTGGCTATTAGCACTACTTTTGAAACGTTGTTTATACTCATTAATTGCCTCGGCTCTTATAATCACCAAAGGCAGCATGAACTTGTTCGGTATTAATACGCCCATTCTCAGGGGCATTAAATTCTCCTACCAGCTCGCCATTTTTTAATAAACCAATGCGATTAGCAACTTGGCAAGCACCATAAACATCATGCGTTACCATTAAAATAGTCGCACCCGTTAATGCAAGTTCACGTACAAGTTGATTAAATTCATCAATAGCAACTGGATCAAGGCCTGAGGTTGGCTCATCAAGTAAAAAAATCGGTGCTTCACGCAGTATCGCAAGTGCAATCGCTGTTTTTTGTCTCATGCCTTTTGAATAAGTTTGCATGTTGCGATCCCACGCATCTTGTTGCAGTGCAACACGATTAAAAGCCGCGTTAATTTGCTCATCTGATTTTTTAATATCAGCGAGTGATAAAAAATATTCAACATTTTCACGAGCAGTTAAATGGGGATATAACGTAGCCGACTCTGGCAAATACGCGGTTTTACCTCGTACAAAATCAAGCGCTTTACTCACCTCTTTACCCACGACTTTTACAGAGCCTTTAGTGGGCTTATTAAAACCCAATAACGTTTTTAAGGTGCTAGATTTACCCGCACCATTTCCTCCTAGTAGCGCATAAACCTCACCTGCCGCCACGCTGAAGCTTAAGTTTTTTAAAATGATGTTGTTTTTAATGCTAAAACTTAACGAGTCTACTTCAATAACTGCTTCGTTTTTAGTGGCTTGGGTCGTATTTGATGCTTTATTACGTGTTTGTTCCACACGCTGAGGTTCTATTGGTGATCTTTGATTAATTGCTGTTGATGTTGTCACATTCAAACTCTATTAAGGGGAAATTAGAATACCGTGAATGTTATACTATATCAAACACCAATTGCAACACTATAACATATTAATAGCTAACAATAGATACATCGTGCTGGGTTTCATTAACGAAAAGTTGTTCTATCCAAAATTACCATTTAGTGGAACAACTAAGCACAATAAAGAATAAGAATTGTAAAAAGCAGCAACTAATCAAAGTGATAAAACATATTTAAAGACCAATCTATAAAGAATAGTGAACAATAAACTTTTCAATTGTTAGAATGCCCACCTATTTTATTATCAAGAGATACAATGGCAAATTTCAATACTCATCTTAATACTGCCGTAATCATCACAGGCTTATGCTCTGCCACCTTATTATCTGCAGGCCATATTGATTTAAAGGGCGCACTCTGGTTATGGTTTTTAGGCTCAATTGGCGGCTTATTACCCGACATAGATTCAGATAACTCCACGTCACTCGATACTATTTTTAACTTATTTGCACTCAGCGCTGTATTACTGGTACTGCATTACATAACCACCAAGCTCATTATTGAAATTAGCTTTGTTGAGTTAATCGTAGTGCCCTTATTGGTTTACGGATTTATGAAATACATTATTAGACCCATTTTTGAATGGATCACAGTACACAGAGGCAGTTGCCACTCTTTACTATTTATACTGTTATGCGCGCTATTAACAACTCAAGTAACATGGAAACTAAATGACCAATCAACTACACAAGCAGCCGTCTTTGCTTGGTTAACAGGTGGGTTTATTTTACTCGGCGGGTTAATTCATTTATTGCTGGATGAAATTTACAGTGTCGATTTAAGTAATGTCACCATTAAACGCTCTTTCGGCACTGCTTTAAAAATAGCTGACTTTGATAATAAATTAATTACGCTAGCTTCAATTATTGCCATTGCAGGTTTAATCTATGTTGCCCCTCCTACAAAGCAAACTATTACAGCGTTAAGTGACTGGTCTCATTTTACGTTTTTATCATAACGTTTTAAGTAATAAGCCGTTTAACCACATACTCAAGAGGTGCTGCGCTTTTAGACCACACATTGCTTGAATCAAAACGATTTTGCCAATTAAATTTAGATTCAAAAAGTCATAGCTTTAGGCTATTTTTTATTAATTAATACTTTTATAGGTTTACATGAAATAATTAACTCGTTTTACCTGTCTTTTACCCAAGTATGAGAGCTATTACAGCTTTTAAAAGCATTAAATATAAAATTATAAGAGGTCCAAATGGAATTTACGAATAAACGCACCATCCTAATTACAGCATCTTTATTGTTGGTGTTAGCGATATCACAGGCTATTTTTTCTGCCCTTTACAGTGCTCAAATTAGCTTTTCAAGACAGTTTGCTTGGGGACTAGAAGCACTCGTTTTTACTTTACTTGTTGCCTTTGCGGGTTCTGCCATGGTGCAAGCAAAAAACGCTCAACTAGGCTGGTCGGCTATCGCGTTTAGCGCAGTACTTAACATAGTTCAGGTAAGCATTGGCCTAACTTTGTTTTCTACATTTGGAAAAGTTGCGGGTACCGTAGAAGGCGCACAACCTTTAATTAGTGGTGTGGTGTCTTTGTCATTCATGATTTACTACGCAGCCAAAGTATTATTGGGATTAGCAGCACTTGTTTTTGGACTGTCTTTTATTGCTAAAGGTGGCAAAGCGATTGGAGGCCTTACAGCCTTAGCTGGCGGAGTTGCAATGTTAGCCAATGGTATTTTAATAACTTTTGGCCGTGATGGATTTCTCCCATCAGGTGTTGCTGGCGCTTCGGGCATGATTGCAACGTTACTTTTGGCAATCTGTTTAATAAGCCTTTACCGTAAACAAGACTAAGGCTAATACCTTATTAGTAAGGTAGTTACTTAAATAAGTTATAAACATCAGCGTGTATTAGAGTGCTAATTCGCCGATGTTTTACGTTTAATGTGACAGCCATCTTATTTTTTAAGACTAATTCACAAAGTTGGTATGAGGCGCTGCGCTTTTAGAGGGGATAATAGATTGAATCAAAATTTATATCGGTAGACGATTTCTTTAGGTGTAAATGCTCAATCATTTTTTATGAATAACTTGGTAATATAATTTTTGCCGTTATCTTGGATATAATGTATTTCAACATAACCTCCATCAAAAATAACCTTATCGTTATATTTCCGGTTTGCAAAAAAATATGGCGCTGTTTGATAGTTATTATATTTAAAAAATACTCCTGACACTGAAAAACTCTGTGTTCGACTTGCCCCTTCTTTTTCTACTAATTTTTCAATTTCGCCTGTTACAACTCTCTGCTCATGCGATTTTATTTTAGCTATATATTGCATTTTTGAATATAAAGAAGTTATAGAAACTAGATTGTAAAGAATAAAAATAAAAAATAAGACGAAGAAATTAAACTTAAAAAACCGTTTAATATATAAATCGTATAATTTTTTGAGCCTCCCAATAAAGATTAAACTTATAACTATAAAAAGCACATATGGCAAAAATTCAATGCTATTAAAGCTAATTGTTGTCTCGTAGTAGTTTTTCATCATATGCACTTAAAATATCTCAACTTTTACACAAACTAACTAAACTAAACTAAACTAGACAGCCACTTTAATTGAACAAACAAAACAATGCCAAAAAATTCGCTCTTCAGGTTAAGAATTTATCTTTTATAACTGGGTCACTTTATTTCATCCGTTAAATAAGTCATTAGCCCTATTAAACCTAAATTACACGCATGAAAATAACTGCATAATGCAGTTGTGATTTATTACTGAATAGTTTTACTGAGTAGCTTAAGCTTTATGCAAGTAGCTTTTCGCAATTGCTAATATTTGATCGCCGTTTACGCTTTAAATTTTCACAGTAACTTGCTTGTGAGGCTGGCCTGCCTACTGCGCCATGAAATACGCGCGTAAATTGGGTTGTAAGCTTTAACCAGTTTTCTGGGGATATATTTAACCTTTCAAGCAAAGGAAGGTTCATATTATCAATATACCCGCGTTTATCCTCTCGTATTATTCGTCCTGTTAATTCAACAAGCTCAAGGTACGATTTAAGCTCAAACGGCAGCCCTTTTGGCATTGTTTGACGAGGCTTGCCTGCAAAGCGCAGTAGTGGTTTTGGTTGCTTACCTTCTTTTGCGTGTGTTATGCGTTGCTTGATGCTGGTATGGTTTGACTCTTCGGGCGTTTCTGCCATTTTTGCTCTAATGGGGTTTAAATCAACATAGGCCATACAGGCAGCAAGGGCTGCTTCATCTAATAATGCTTGAGACGTAAAGCGCCCCTCCCAAAAGCGGCCTGTGCAATTATCTTCTTTATTTGCTCTGCGGGCAATGTCTTCATTTAATAATCGCATAAACCAGCTGATACTGGATAGGCGCTCGCGGTAGTCATTTACTGTTTGATTGAAAAAGATGAGTTCGGCTTTACTTAGCTTTCCACCCTGTATGTATTTTTGCGTAAGTACAGTACCTTTACAGAGCTTATGCCAGCGAATGATAATCGCTTTATCGTTTAATCGATTCGCTTTTTTATCATCAACATACAGTACTAAGTGGGTGTGATTACTCATAACAGCGTAAGCACATACATCAATACAAAATACCTTCGCTAATTCAAGCAGCTTATCTTCAACCCACCCTCGTCGATGCTCGTAAGATTGACCAGTAAAACGGTCTTCGCCACATAAAAATGCACGGCGCACGCAACGCGAAATACAGTGATAGTATTTTGTATCAACCAAACTTACTTGACGCTTTCTTGCAATTGCCATAAGACACCCTGCTCGTTTTTTGCACTAACTAAAACGTAGTCCTAAATTTCGAAAAGAGCAAAATTTAGGATGGGTGTCATTGTTAATCGGTGTACGCGGCTGGGGACACTACTACCTAATAGCCAACGCTTATCAGCTAACGGTGGATTTAGATCACTGGATCCGCCGTAGGATAAGAATGTGCTACTGGCGGCAATGGCGTAAACCTCGCACCAAAGTACGCAGTTTAATGAAATTGGGTGTTAGCGAACGACTCGCCATAGCCTGTGGTATCACCAGTAAAGGCCCTTGTAGAAGCTCAAAAACAAAAGGAATTAACATTGCGCTAGGCAATGACTACTTAGCGTCACAAGGTTTAGTGTCATTGAGAGATATTTGGATCAATATTCATTACGGGAGATGAACCGCCCATTGCGGACCCGCATGATGGGTGGTGTAGGGGCTGGAGGTTAGAGACCTCCGGCTACCCGATTAGCACTACATACGCAAATGCCTGCTTATTTCATTTAACCAAGATAAAACTTCACCATCAAGGTCAATGTTACTTAAACGCTCAGGAGTCATATTATTTATAGCTCCTCGATTTAATCGTTTTTTAGCCTTACTTTCTTTTTGCCCTTGCTTTTTATCACTTACCTCATCCCAAGGAACGGTTGATTCTGAAGCTTCATGAACTGCTTGCGCAACTAAGGTTGGTACATCATCAAATGCTTGGAAATTTTCTGTCAAAGTAATTTCAAATTCCTCATTAATAGCCTCAAAATGAATATAGTTTTCCATTTCTCTTTTATTTGTAATAAATGAGCAACAATGATCTCCTCTTGCATTCACTCTGTCTGCTGCTGCTTGATACTTTGCTGCTTCAGGTGGTTCAATATCTCTATCTAAAACATGTACTTCTGGAACCTGTAGCCCCTCAAGTCTATTCGTCCATAGTTCCAATGTGGAACCACCCATTGGTATATAAACCAATTCACCATTCTGCTCCGCTAGTCTTAGATCGACAATATTGTCATCTGTAGCTGAAAGACAAGCTGATATATTACTCAGGTATTCAATGTCATTAGGTCCTTCTACGCCAACAAACACTTTTATGTTGTGGTTGGCAAACATACCGAGACTATCTTTGATCTTAAGAAATGTATTTTCATCATTATCTGCAAGTAGTCTTGTACCATCTTCAGCTTTATCAAGAAAACGTATAGAGTCTCGATCTATTCTCCCTGCTAAAATCGGGTTGTGTGTAGTAAAAATAACTTGATGATTATCTTCTAGTGAAAGCTCCTTCAAAGCATCAAGTAACAACAATTGGTTATTAGGGTGTTGAGATGTTTCTGGTTCTTCAATAGCAAAAATAACATCTTGAACATCTCTTTCACTTGCTAACTGTTCTGCTTTTGCTCTAAAGAAGTTAATTAAAAAAAGTCGTCTAACACCACTGCCACGTTTATTTAAAGGGATTTGATCTTCATTGGTTAGTGAAACAGAAAACACTTTACTCCAATTGAAGTTTGAAAAGTTTGGATTGAGTTGACTCGCTAATTCAGGGTCCATTTCTCTAATTTTGTCTATAGTTAAGTTAGTAACTTCTTCAACTTGCCTTTGTACAAACTCACCTATAGCATCTAAATCCACTGATTTTTCTTTAAGCGCTTCTTTAATTGCAAACTTTATAGGATCTTGAGCTTCTGCATCCTGATCTGAACTTGGTCTATCAGATTTAAATAATTGAAATAAAGGTAAGATGTTCTGTAGTGGTTTCCAGATTTTGGCTTTAATTTCTAGTTCTACCACTTCTTTTGATAGAGCATTCACAGGAACACTTGACCAGATAGCATGGCGTAAAGCTGACTTGATGGTTTGATTTACATCATCAAGTTCAATTTCTAACTGTCTTGCTCTACTACGCAACTGTGTTACTGATAGCGAAAATAAATCGTTAAAATTTTCTGCTGTTGGATGAACAGCATTCAGGTAGATTTCTTCACATTTTAATGCTGCGCCAGAATATACTCTTCTAATTTCAAGCTTGCTTTCTGAATTTAATAGATGTTCGTTTAATGGAGAAATTAAATTATCTGTATCTATTATCAAACTTTCAGGGATATCTCCAAACACACAAGTTATTTCAACATTATCGCTATTCCTTAACCCTGAAGAACGATCACCAGACTCAAGCCTGTCTGAGTTAAAAAAAGCATCAACGGCTTCAAGCACGCTAGACTTACCAACATCATTTTTTGCGATTAACGCTGTAAGTTCTGTGACAGGAATAGTTATTTCTTCTCTATAACAACGAAAATTTTTAATCTTAATTTTTTCAAGTTTCATCCAATGAATCCTATAAATATTTGGAGGTTAACAGCAGACTATGATTGGTAGTGCTAACAGTTTATTGAATCCCACTTTGGTGGGTTATAACACCCAAAAACGGCGTATATTACATTGTTCGATATTTACACTAAATAACTAGTAAGAACTAACTACAAGGGTTATTTAATGGCCTTCGTTATTTAACCCCAAAACGACTTTCAATAATGTTATGGGACAAAACTTACATGGCTTTATTTATACAGCCATTAATAAATCTATTTTTAAATGATTTATAAAATTACCACTCAGTTTTAAACCGTGAATCGTTCTCACAAGGTTTTCCATCACCATCGCCATCCATTTTTGTATTCGGGCAATTATTAATAAAAAATACAGCCTCTTCGCGTGAGCGCATTTCAGTACAATATTGCCTGCCATCACACGTAAAATTTTGCGTGTTTTTAGGAATAACGACTTTTGGGTATTTTTCATCAAAGGTGGCTAAATCGGCGTTGGTAATAACGGGAGTATGGTTATTAAATTGCTCGTTAGTTTTATAATGGTTGTATTTATTTACTGCGACAAAGCCAAGCACGGCAATAATGCTAATTGAGGCAACTTTACCTAAAAAGCTACTGGCAAAATTAGATTTAGCCATACGGTGCGGCTGTTGATTGTGTTTTTGATAAGGTGCTTTAAGCTCTGCAACGCCTTCTATACGGCAGTTAATTGCTTTGGTTTTACCGTCGGGCTGTGTTGCAACTTCAAAGTAAATGGTGTCGCCGACTTTTGGCTTGCGGCTCATGTGTTTGAGCGCTGATATGTGTATAAATGTGTCGTGTTCTAGGGTGTCTGATTTAATAAAACCAAAACCTTTGTCGGTTTTCCACGTCTTTAACAATCCTTTGTTCATTTATCCACCTGTTCTGCCTAAGCTGCGATTTACGCAAATTCCATTTAGTTAACACTTGTTATTATACGTTCCAGAATTAAAACCATGCAACAAGTAATATTATTTACAGTTATTTTAAATCTTCAAATTATTGGTATTTGTCAGCCGATTAAATAGCTAAAAAACATCTTTTAACGCAGTTTTAGAGCCACTGTTATTGTGCGCTATTACACTAAAACTGCCGTCTGTTTCGAGTACGACTGCGGCTACATCTTCAATGGCTAATATGCCTGCACCACGAATAGCAGCGCGAATTTCTGATTTAGTTACCCGCTGCGATTTAAGTTCAGCAGTGCAGTATTCACCATCACTCATTAAAAACGTGGGCTCTGCTTTTATAAGCGCTGCAAATTTTGACGAGCGCACACTAAGCCACGTAATAATATATTGCAGCCCTATTAACACAACAAACGCCAATATGCCCTCAGCTAACGGAACACTTTTTGAAATAATAACAGACGCCAATATAGAGCCCAGCGCAATGGTGACTATAAAATCGAACACGTTCCACTTTGAAAGCGTACGTTTACCCGATATACGTAGCCAAAACACCAGTGCAATATAACCCAGTACACCTATTGTAAGTACACGTAATAACCCCTGAATATCATCGTAAAACATAGTGGCTCCTTGTATTTAAAATTACTTATAGCGTTTAGTTAAACCGTACACGCATACAAATTAAAGCTATATGAATAAAAGGGTAAGTAATGAGTTAAAGCAGTTTAAATTTAACTTATGGTTGATTATGATAGCTTAAGCATTATATCTCTATTTTCGCTTCTTAATTTATACAAAGGATTACCATGTCTAGCTATAACGAATCTCCAGAGCAAATTGAACAAGCCACTAAAGGCTATGTGATGCAGCAAACTATGTTGCGTATTAAAGATCCCAAACCGTCGCTCGAATTTTATCAAAATGTATTAGGTATGAAGCTGTTAGGTAAGTATGACTTTCCTGAAATGAAGTTTACATTGTACTTTTTAGGCTACGAGCCAGAGCAGCCAGAAGGTGATGATAAAACCAAAGCTAAATGGGTATTTGGTCGCCCTGCACTCATTGAGCTTACCCATAACTGGGGCACAGAAAACGACGACAGCTTTGAGGGCTACCACAGCGGTAACCAAGAACCTAAAGGCTTTGGTCACATTGGTATTAGTGTACCCGATGTATACGCAGCCAGTGAACGCTTTGCAAAGTACGATGTAGAATTTGTGAAAAAGCCAGACGATGGCTCAATGAAGGGCTTAGCATTTATAAAAGACCCTGACGGTTACTGGATAGAAATACTCTCACCAGAAGGCATTACCGATATTATTTTTGGTAAATAACCAGCTTACTACACACTAAAAAGCCAGCTATTACGCTGGCTTTTGTGTTTGTAAATAAGAGTTACCTTATTTACGTAGTGCGTCTATTCGCGCATCAAGCGGTGGGTGCGATGAAAACAGCTCAGCAACACCTTTGCCACTTGCAATACCAAAGGCCATCATTGAGCCTTCTAATTGCGAAGGATGGTTTTGCTTTAATCGCTCAAGGGCTGAACGCATTTTATCAGCACCAACTAGTTTTGCTGCGCCGCTGTCGGCTGCAAATTCTCGTTTACGGCTGTAACTTGCAACCACTATGCTTGCTAGTACACCAAATAGTACTTGGAATAACATATCGAATAAGAAGTATGTCCAGCTACTGCCGCCCTCTTCCTCATCGCTATTAATAAAGTTATCTACAATGCCTGCCAGTACTTTTGCGGCAAATATTACAAAGGTGTTTACCACGCCTTGTATTAGCGTAAGCGTTACCATGTCGCCGTTAGCCACGTGCGATACTTCGTGGGCAAGTACGGCTTCGGCCTGATCTTTGGTCATGTTGTGCATTAAGCCTGTGCTTACTGCCACTAACGAGTTGTTTTTACTTGGGCCCGTTGCAAACGCGTTCATTTCTGGGCTGTCGTAAATAGCCACTTCTGGCATTTTAATACCTGCTTTTTGTGCTTGCGCAGATACCGTTTGTACAAGCCAATGTTCGGTTTCGTTTCGAGGCTGCGTAATTACATGCGCGCCTGTTGATTTTTTAGCGATCCATTTCGACATAAATAACGAAATAAACGATCCACCAAAACCAAATACGGTGGCTATAAGTAAAATTCCGCCAAGGCTACGATGGCTTAAGCCCAGCGCACTCATGATTATTGAAAGCACTACACCTAATACCAACATAACCGCTAGGTTAGTTAATAAAAACAAAAATATACGTTTCATATTGTCCTCACAAAAATAGGTTTGATCACCGAACATAAAATTAAATTAGGTTAAAGCAATCACTGCGTTATGACACACTATGTCATAACGTTAACGCTATTCTGTGACAAACTATGTCATAACACAAGTGTTATTTATGTGTTTATTGATAATTTTTTTAAGAAGCGTTTTACAGCAAATTTAAGTATGAGGTTTACTTATAGATCAGCTTTTTACAAGCTGTTATTTAGCTCTGCCATATCAATTGGAAAACCGCGCTCGTGTGCCAATATGCGTGCAACTTCGTCAATTTTGTCGCCGCTATTATGTTTAAGGTACGACCATTGGTGTGAACTGCGGTGATGATTTACAGCAGGATCGCTGCTTATTATTCCTAATTTTATAAACTCAGCCACTATTTGATCTGCCGCTATTAACGTTGACGATGCTTTAACATTTTCGGCCCGTGCATAATTAATATGCGAATATAAACTTACATCGGCTACGCGCAAAGTGTCGTCATCCCCTGGGATTTGTTGCCCGCCAAACAAGGCATTATTTTGTGTGCTAGCAGTTTTAAATGCAGGGACAAACTCGGCTACATACTCAATTGCTGTTTGGGTGCGTGTTTGCAAAGCTCCTTTATCCCAGCCATTTTTAATACAGTGCAGGTATTTATTGGGAATTTTAGGCTGTGCGCTCATTGGCGTTGCATCAGCTAAGCCATCATTAAACAATGTAATGTTGTTAGTCATGCCATGTATTTGAAAATATCCGTTAGGGTAAGGCGTTAGCTGCGCCATACCTTCTGGCGTACCACGGTTACCATAAATGATTATTTCGGGTATTTGCCCACCAGCACCTTGCCAATGAGTAATGTAAGAGGCTTTAAATTCGACCATGCGTTTTACATCTACACCAACGAGGTCGTCAATAATACCGGTTTGAAAACCACACGCATTAATTAGGTAATCTACCTCAATGGTTTGTGTATCAGATTGTTCATCAAGGCTTGGCTCTGATTGGTATTCAATGCACCACTTATGTGTTTGCTTATCTTTATTGGTATTTATAACTGGCGATACATTTTTAACACTGGTGCTTGTTAAAACATGAGCGTGTTTGTACTGTGCAAGGGCGAGTTGTGCACTGGCCGATAAACGAAATATATTCCAACCATATTCTTGTGCAACTATGAGCGGGAACTTTAACTTATCTAAATCTAAATGCTTAGCCACGGGTATCATCCACTCATCTAACGACGTGGGCTTGGCTACTTGTTTTTGTTTAGCAAGCTTTAGCATTTGCTCATAACTATATAACTGATAATAATGCTCTGGCTCTCCTAATACTTTATTAGCGCTGTCTTGCTCTACAAGCTCGCTGTAGGCTTGTGTTAATTTATTTAAACGCGGAAATAAATCCTCCGGGGCGTCGTCATCGCGCTTAGGCACTGCAAATACTGTGGGGCGAACATCGATGGTGTGAGGATAAAGGCGCGCAATATCTATACATTGCTTGAGTAAATCTATGCAGTCTTCGTCGGGTATTTCGCGATATAAGTTGCCACCAGCATGCAAATGGCACATTGGTGGGCCATCAATTAACGACTTTTTCTTTTCAAGTACATAAGTCTCTAACCCTAACGCAGCAAGCCTAATGGCTATTGTGGCGCCAGCTGTGCCTCCACCTATTATACCTACGCGTTTTTTAGGTAAGCCATAGTTTAGTGCTTTTGGCTCAGCGCTTACGTGCGCATCTGGGGCGTAGTTTTCAATAAATGGGGGCGTCATATAGTCGTTATGTCCTTAGTAACATTGTCTTTAAGCAAACTATGTATTTATAAACGTTTATATGTGTACTAAGGCTGACTATTTCAAGATTTACCTAAAAAGTAACTTTTTTAAAACCACTTAAGTGTTAATAGATAACGCACTAAGCAAGCTTTTGTATATTTGTAACTTAGGAGTTTGCTCGCTGTATGGGCTTATAGCAAGTATTGGAAACGGTAAACGTGCTTTAAGTGAATCAAGGTTTGCTTGGTATTCGTCCATGTTTTTATCAACTTGGTTTGCAATCCAGCCAACGCAGTTTATACCCATACTTTGCATATGCGCAGCGGTTAGTAACGCATGATTTAAGCAACCTAGTTTCATACCAACAACGAGTATTACCGGCAGTTGCTCTGCTTTAACCCAGTCGTATAAATAATCGTTTTTATTAATTGGTAATGCCCAGCCACCAGCGCCTTCAGTAAGTATGTAATTAGCGCCCTGTTGTTTTACGTTTTTATAAGCATCACTAAGTTTATCTACAGTAATACTCACCCCAACTTTCTCCGCTGCTATGTGCGGTGCAATAGGCGGTGCAAACGCAAACGGATTTACTACGTCGTATTTAGCGCTGACTGTTGCGCTTTCCATTAGTATTAGAGCATCGGCATTTACCAGCTGATCGAACGCCATTTCGCAGCCAGCAGCAAGGGGTTTAAAGCCAATGGCTTGTTTTTTGTGTTGGGCAAGTAACTTTAATAGCAAACTGGTAACGTGGGTTTTTCCGGCATCGGTGTCGGTGCCTGTTATAAAAAATTCTTTCATGCGTTGCCTTTAATGTCTTTGGGCTTATTTAATGTTTTTGTAATGATAACAGCACCACATGATAAGACACACATGCTTTGTTATTTATAAGCGGATACGCACTGCATACTTTTTGTAGCGCCGATTTAGTAAGTAGCCCTTGACGCGTATTGGTATGATTTTGTGTGGTAGCCCCAATAGCCTTAATAGAGGCAATAGCTTTTAAAGGTGTTGTGTATTCATCGGTGTAAATACGTTTTTTAGCGCTGTTAATAATAAACCCTGCATTTTGGACTGATTGGTTTATATGCAATTCACTATTAAAGGTATTTATGTGGCTGTTTGAATCAAGCGCGGCAAAGGCTGTTTTTATTTCGTTAAGTGAGCCCTCTACCACAGTGCTTATGTACGCCCGCCCGCCTGATTTTAATATACTGTAAAGTGATTGCATTAAAGCCGAAAAATTAGCAGACCACTGCACTGCAAAGTTACTGTAAATAACATCAACACTGTTTGCTTGTAGCGGTAAGTTATCCATATCGGCGCATATTTTTGGTGCGGTTAAATTACTACTTTGCAGCATGTTTATGCTCAAATCCATGGCAATAACGCTTGCAAACATACTTTGTAAGCGTTGTGTATTAACAAGCGGCCCTGCGCCTAAATCAACACAAAGCTTATTTTTATTAGAGCCTGGTTTTATGAGTGAAAATAGATCGCTCGCAGCATGTTTTTGTACATTTGCATGGGTGTTATAACTCGCCGCCGCCTTTGAAAACTTACTTTGGGTGGACTTTTTAAGCTCCTTGTTTAGCTCTCGACTTGGCTCCTTGTTTAACTCTATGTCCAATTCGCTACTTACTAGGCACGGTTTTACAAGTTGTGTTTGCACTAGGTCTGTTTTTAATACTGGCTGAGCAGTCATGCTATTGCACCTACTAAATGTTTAACTAAGTGCGTTATGTCCTGCTCGGTATGTGCGGCGGTTAAAGTAATGCGCAAACGTGAGGTGTTATATGCAACCGTTGGCGGTCTAATTGCAGTGAGCCAAATATCCTGTTGTTTAAGTTTATCTGCCGCTTGCAACGTTTGCTCAGCACAGCCTAATACTATGGGTTGTATGGCGGTGTTTGACTCCATTACAGCAATATTATGGGTTTTAGCGAGTTGCTTAAATAATGCAATATTAGCATTTAGCTTATCGCGTTTATCATCAGCTGTTTTTATGCTTTTAATACGCGCAAGTGTGTGGCTTGCCATAAGCGGTGACATAGCGGTTGAATAGGTGTAATCGCGATTAAATTGCAGCATGTAATCAATAAACTGTTTACTGCCTAATACACACGCGCCACTACTAGCCACTGCTTTACCAAAGGTAATGACTAATATATCTGGCAGCGTTTGGGTAATAAACGCTTCGCAACTCCCCAAACCTGTTTTACCTAATGCACCAAAGCCGTGTGCGTCGTCAATCATTAGCCATGCGTTGTGCTGTTTTGCAAGTGCGAGTAATTCTTTAAGAGGCGCGGTATCGCCATCCATCGAAAACACACCTTCGCTTATAATTAGCTTGTTTTGCGCTTTTGATTTTTCGAGCCGTGAGCGTAAATGGTTCATGTAGTTGTGATTAAAACGCACTAAAGCCGCGCTTGAGTGCATAGCCCCGTCAATCAAGCTTGCATGATTTAACTTATCTTGAAAAATAGCGCTGTTTTGTGCAGTGGCTTTATCTTGAAACAACGCTTTAATTACGCTGCTATTAGCGCTAAACCCTGAGTTAAATAACATTGCAGCGCCATAACCGAACTGCTCACATAAGTATTGTTCAAGCGCTTTTTGCTGCGCCTGATAACCTGTAACCAATGCTGAGCTGTGGCTGCCTAATGCGTGGGAGTCATTAAGATTAACAGCCACATCACCAAAACCTAAGTAATCGTTACTGGCAAAATTAAGATAGGTTTTATTATTAACCGTTATGGTGCGCGCTGTAGCGTGTTGTACTACGTGGCGTTTACGAAGTAACGCATCTTGCTGGCGAGCCTGCAGATGCGTATTTATAAAATCAAAAGGCATAGATATAAAAGCCTACGCTTCGTAAAACAATTCAGAGGTTGCTTTGTCGGCTACTTGCGATGAAAGCGAGGCTTCTACTGCTTCGTCTGAATAGTCGTGACGTTTTTCTGGGTTCATGCCTAATTTTTTAATTAGGTTCATATCGGCATCAGCGTCTGGGTTTTCGGTGGTAAGTAGTTTGTCACCATAAAATATTGAGTTAGCGCCTGCAAAAAAGCACATAGATTGCATTTGCTCGTTCATGGCGTTGCGCCCTGCCGATAAACGTACATAACTGTGTGGCATCATAATACGCGCTGTTGCTATGGTACGTATAAATTCAAAGTGATCTAAATCGTCTACGTTTTCAAGCGGTGTGCCTTTAACTTTAACGAGCATATTAATAGGCACGCTTTCTGGCTGTTGTGGCAAATTAGCTAGTTGCATAAGTAGTCCAAAGCGGTCGCTTGCTTGCTCGCCCATACCGACAATTCCGCCCGAGCATACTTTCATACCAGCATCGCGTACGTGGTCAATGGTATTTAATCTATCTTGAAAAGTACGGGTTGATATAATTTGCTCGTAATACTCAGGTGATGTGTCGAGATTATGGTTGTAGTAATCAAGCCCTGCGTCTCTAAGCTCATGGGCTTTTTCGTTTGTGAGTTTACCCAGCGTCATACAGGTTTCTAACCCTAGCTCTTTTACTTCTTTAACCATTTGCGAAATGTATGGCATGTCTCTGTCTTTTGGATCTGACCATGCAGCGCCCATACAAAAACGGGTAGCGCCTTTTTGTTTTGCAAGGCGTGCTTGCTCGACTACTTTTTCTACTTCTATTAAGCGTTCGCGTTCTAAATCTGTTCGGTAATGGCCCGACTGCGGGCAGTACTTACAGTCTTCTGGGCAAGCGCCTGTTTTAATTGATAACAACGTAGAAATTTGCACTTCATTTGGGTTGAAGTTAGCACGGTGAACCGATGCGGCTTTAAACAGTAAATCGTTAAATGGCATTTCAAATAATGCTTTAACCTCAGCGTGGGTCCAATCGTGACGAACAGGTGCAAGTTCCATAATACTCTCTTATTTTTTTCATAACGGTGATATTGGCTTAGTCTACGAGTTGAAGTACCATTGTCAACGAAGTCCACCAAGTTAAAGTTTACATATGATTAAAAAGAATACGATTGACCTTGATTTTGATCGTGAGCACATTTGGCACCCATATACGTCTATGACTAAGCCAATTCCGGTATACCCCGTTACACATGCTAATCACAATATTATTCACCTCGAAACTGGCGAGCAATTAATCGATGGCATGGCCTCGTGGTGGAGCGCAATACATGGCTATAACCACCCTGTTATAAATAACGCCATGATTGAGCAAATTAATAATATGAGCCACATTATGTTTGGCGGTATTACGCATAACAGCGCGGTAGAGCTGTGCAAAAAAATAGTAAATATAACGCCGCCCAGTTTAACTAAAGTATTTTTAGCCGACAGCGGCTCAGTAAGTGTTGAAGTAGCGATTAAAATGGCGCTGCAGTATTGGTTAAGCCAAGGCATTACAACAAAACAAAAATTAATGACGCCTTACAAGGGCTACCATGGCGACACCTTTGCAGCCATGAGCGTATGCGACCCAGTTAACTCAATGCATAGTTTATATTCAGGCTTTTTACCTGAGCATGTATTTGTACCCGCACCGGTTAGTCAATTTGGGGGCGAGTTTAACCAAACCGAAGCCCAAGAGCTTGAAGAATACTTTAAAGCAAACCACAGCCAAGTAGCCGCCTTTATCATTGAGCCTATTGTACAAAACGCGGGGGGTATGAACTTTTATCACCCTGATTATTTAGCCTGCGTGCGTAAATTGTGCACCCAATATAACGTACTGCTAATTTGCGACGAAATTGCCACAGGCTTTGGCCGTACAGGTAAATTATTTGCTGTAGAGCACGCCAATATAGAACCCGATATAATGTGTATTGGTAAAGCATTAACCGGCGGTTCAATGACGCTATCGGCCACTATCACTAGCGATAAAATAGCCATTGGCATAAGCGAAGGTGAAGCCGGTGTTTTAATGCACGGCCCTACGTTTATGGGTAATCCGCTTGCCTGTGCAGCGGCCTGCGCAAGTATTGATTTATTACTTGAACAAAACTGGCAACAACGAATAAAGCAAATAAACACACAGCTACAACAACTTAAGAAATGCAGTGAACTAGATGCGGTTGCCAATGTGCGTACCTTAGGTGCAATAGGTGTTGTTGAACTAAGCGACACTACGGGCAATGTTGATGTTGCTAAAATTCAGGCTTATTTTGTAGAGCAAGGCGTATGGATACGCCCATTCGGTAAACTAATTTACCTTATGCCACCGTATATAAGTGACGACACAAGTATAAAAACACTGTGTGATGCCATTTATAATGCCATTAAGGGCAAGCATTACGCTTAATAGTCGGTCTCAATAACTAATCCTAATACTGGTTATAGCGCTATTTGCTGTAACCTACCGCTACATTTAGTGTTTTTATCTATTAAGCGAGTTTGTGGTTATTGATCTCGTTAACTATTAGCTATATGATAATGTCTATCATTTACAATTACCTTTTTGGACTTCTTTGCTATGAAATTACTATTTAAACCAGCCAAAACTTTAGGTGCAAGCCTTTTACTAGCCTCGGCGTTTATGGCTCAACCAGTATTAGCTAACGGCCCTATTGGCGAGCATGTTAATCATCTTCAAGCTAACCTTAAAAGTTACGCAGAAGAAGTAGAATGGATGGTAGGCAAAGTTGATACCATGGTAAGCGACTACGATACTAAAGGCGCAAAATCTGTAAAAACTGATGATTTAATTGAATATTGGGAATCAGTTAAGTTTCACAGCGCAATAGAAACTAACTTTGTACCAGTATACGCTTCTATTTGGCAGGGTCTTTATGGCGTAAAAATGGCCATTGATAATAAGCAGCCTGCTGAGGAAGTTCGTAAACAGCAAAAAGCGATGAACATAGCCTTGTGGCAAGGTCTTGGGGCTGTTAAGCTTGCTGCAAAATTCCAGCAAAAAGGCTTGTTAGACACTGTAAAAGCAACCGCTACAGCTCAAATGACACAAAGTGCCACAATTGATGAAATTAAGCACAAATTAGACCGTGTAGTAGCTAAATTTGCTGAGCGTTTACGAGACGAAGCAACTGAAATTGTTCACGATACTTATCTGCACCTGTTTGAAGGCGTTGAAGGTACTCTTATTGAACAAGATGCAAAACTAGTTGAAGTGCTGGAAAAAGACTTTAACGTAACACTGCCACAAGCCATTAAAAACAGCAAAAGCGTAGACGAAGTACGCGATGTGATCAGTGACATGCAAACAAAATTAGACCGCGCTAAGGTTTTAATAGAAAAAGCCGAAAAAGCTCGTAAGGATGTATTTTAAGTGAAGCGTAGGACCTTTATTCAAGGCCTAGCTGCGTTAGGGGTGGTTGGCTCATTGCCACTGCCTTTTTCTCGTGCGCTAGCCGCTGATATAGCAAACCCTGTTTCTGTTGACGATTTACCAAAGCTTAAAGGCGAGTTAACGCTTTATTTAGGCCGAGGCGAAGGTGGTTTGTATGAAAACGTATTACAAGCAATCCAGAAAAAAAATCCAGACTTTAAACTCGGTATACGCCGAGGTCCTACTGCTGCTTTAGCAAATACCATTGTTGCAGAAGCTAAAGCTGGCGTTCGCCGCGCTGATTTATTTTGGGCGGTTGATTCAGGCGCAATTGGTTTAGTAACCGATGCAGGCCTTGCACAACCCATCCCTGGTGATTTATCTGCCCAGTTACAACCACAGTTTAGATATAAAGAATGGGCACCAGTAACTGGCCGTATTCGTACATTGCCATATAACACGTCGCGTTTGACTAAAGATCAAATTCCAACAAGTATTATGGAAATTGCCGACAGCGATTTAAGTATTGGTTGGGCACCCGCCTACGCTTCTTTTCAATCGTTTGTAACCGCAATGCGAATTTTAGAAGGCGACGACAAAACCGCTAAGTGGCTTAAAAAGATTCAAAAACGTGCTAAAACATACGCCGGCGAGCTAGGTGTTGTTATGGGCGTTGAGCGCGGTGAAGTTGATATTGGTTTTGCAAATCACTATTACACTTTGCGTTTAAAATCAGGTAAGCCTGATGCCAAGCTAGATTTAGCATTTACACAAAATGATGCGGGCTGTTTAGTTAATGCATCGGGTGTATTAGCGCTTAACGACGATCCGCTTGCTACTAACTTTATGCGTTACTTACTAAGTAAAGAAGTACAAGGTTACTTAGCCAGTGAAGCGTACGAAATTCCGTTAGTAAATGGTATTACCCAACCAGAGGGTTTACCGTCACTTGCTAATATTTCTCCACCTGAAGTAGATTTAACACAGCTAGCTGATTTACGCCCTACTATAGATTTGATGCGAAGCAGCGGCGTATTGTAATGAAAATACCTGCCTCTTATCCAATGGCGCTGCTTGCAGCGCTTGTTGCGCTAACACCTGTTTATGTATTAATTGTGCTTGCAAGCGATGCAAGCTCAGTGTTTGACACCCACAATCTGCAAATTTTAGGTAACACGTTATCGTTAATGGGTTTAACGGTACTCGGATCTATTTTAATTGGTGTGCCACTTGCGTTTATTAGCGCGTATGTGCATTTACCATTTAAAAAGCTCTGGCTGGTTGTATTTGCAGCCCCGCTGGCAATTCCCAGTTATATTGGCGCATTTACCCTCTATGCTGCTTTTGGCCCCGGTGGCGAAATAAACACCTTAACAGGAATAGAAACACCATCAATGTATGGCCTAACAGGTGCCGCCATTGTAATGACGCTTTATACCTTCCCGTTTGTAATGATGACAACTCGCTCATCTTTACTGAGCCTTGATGCAAGCATGGTTAATGCCGCGCGTACGCTGGGCATGTCGATGACGCAAAGTATATTTAAAGTTATATTACCGCGCGTAGTTAACGGTATTGCAGCAGGCTCTTTATTAGTCGCGCTTTATACGTTATCAGACTTTGGCACGCCGGCAATGATGCGCTTAGATACCTTTACCCGCGTAATTTATGTTGAATACAACGCCTTTGCGTTAGGGCGCGCTGCAATGCTTTCACTTCAACTGATGGTTATTGTTGGCTTTTTACTTTTAGTTGAATCACAAATAAAAACAGCGCCTGAGCGCCATGGTCGCCCGTTAATTTTATTTCCAAGTAAATTACAGTTAAGTGCCATGTTTGTTACGTTTGCACCTGTTTTACTACTCGCTATTGGCTTGCCTTTGGCTATATTTTCGCTTTGGTTAGCTCGCGATGGTTTTAGCTCTTTTGATTTTAGTATTGCGTGGAACTCTACGTATGCATCGAGTATTGCGGCAATTGTAGCAGTTATCGTTGCGATCCCCGTTGCACATGCTGCACTGAGTGGAAAAGCGGGTCGTATAATGGAGCGTGTTACTTACTTTGGTTTTGGTATTCCAGGCATAGTAATGGGCACAGCGCTTGTTTACGGTGGTTTGCAGTTACCGTTTTTATATCAAACACTGGGATTGCTTATTATTGCTTATATGCTGCGATTTTTACCACTTGCTGTAGGCTCTGTTAGAACAAGCACCGAACACTTAGATCCAAGCTTAGTAAAGTCTGCGCGGGTATTAGGGGCAAGCCCACGAGAAGTATTTACTCGCATAACACTGCCTTTAACTATGCGCGGTATTATTGCCGGTGCAGCACTGGTGTTTTTAGAGGCAATGCGCGAACTAGAAGCCACGCTACTACTTGGCCCAACAGGGTTTGAAACACTCTCTACTTATTTATGGCGTGTATACGAAGCGGGCTATTTTGGTCGCGCCGCTATTCCTGGATTATTGTTAGTAGTGATATCTGCCTGCGGCTTAGCTATTATGATGTCTGGCGAAAAACGCAACCAGTTTGAACATTAAGGATTTAAAAAATAATGCTATCTGTAAGTCAGTTGTCTATAGATTATGGCAGTAACCGCGTAGTAAGCGATTTAAATTTTTCGCTGGGTGAAAACGAAATCCTTATGCTTGTAGGGCCAACAGGTTGTGGTAAAAGTACAATTTTACAAGCCCTTGCTGGCCTTATACCTATTAGCGAAGGCGAAATAAACACGGGTAAATGGCGCGCTACTCCCAAATTAACACTACCTCCTGAAAAACGCAGTGTAGGTATGGTGTTTCAAGATTTTGCGTTATTTCCGCACTTAACCGTACAGCAAAACATTTGTTTTAGATTAAAAGATACAGCCCCTGCTGAGTATTGGATAAACCTACTTGGACTGAGCGATTTTAGAGATAAAAAACCAGCAACGCTTTCTGGCGGACAAAAGCAACGTGTAGCACTTGCGCGCACCCTTGCCCACCAACCTGATTTTGTATTGCTTGATGAGCCGCTTTCAAACTTAGATGCCGCCCTTAAAGACATGCTTCGTTGGGATATTAGAAACGCACTTAAAGCAGCTGGCGTACCGGCGATTTGGGTAACACACGACCAAGAAGAAGCACTCTCCGTTGGCGATCGTGTTGGTGTGCTTAAAGGCGGTAAAATTCAGCAAATCGATACACCCGAGCGCTGCTTTAGTACCCCAAACAATCGCTTTGTAGCACGTTTTTTAGGTGAAGCCAGCTTTATTAGCGGCCAATTTAGCCAAGGACAAGCCACTACCTCAATTGGTAATGCGCCAGCTCATGGCGTTGACTGTGAAAGTGGCAACGTTGATGTACTACTACGCCCTGACGATGTATTGCTTGTACAAAGCAGTGTTGGTAATAACGGCGAAGTGATTTGGGTACGCTTTGAAGGTGGCAGCCGCTTGTGCGCTGTAAAACTTGCGTGCTCTACTGTTGTAACCAGCCGAGTAAGCCATGAAGTTGTGGTAAACCTAGGCGACGAAGTGCATGTATCACTAAGTACATCGCACCCACTAGCGGTTTATAAATCTATAGATTAATATCTATACCTAACTCAAAATTAAGAGGAAACCCCATGAACGGACCAAACCCCAATAATCCTTCACCAATGGAAGGTTTTCCTCAAGTAGGTTTTTTAAAAAACTATATTACTTCTACCAATATTGAAGTAGGCGATTATACATATTATGACGATCCTGATGGCCCTGAGAATTTTGAAAAAAATGTGCTTTACCATTTCGATTTTATTGGGGATCGTCTGATCATAGGTAAGTTTTGTGCGATAGCTAAAGACGTTACTTTTATAATGAATGGCGCTAACCATCAAACTTCTGGATTTTCTACTTATCCATTTTTTATATTTGGTAATGGCTGGGAAAAATTTGTACCAAAATCAAATGATTTACCCTTTAAAGGCAATACAGAAATTGGTCATGATGTTTGGATTGGTTATAACGCTACAATTATGCCCGGGGTAAAAATTGGCAGCGGCGCTATTATTGCCAGTAAATCAGTTGTTACCTGCGATGTACCTGCTTATAGCGTTGTAGGTGGAAATCCCGCTAAAGTGATAAAAACCAGATTTGACGATAAAACAATAAATACGCTGCTAGATATAGCTTGGTGGGATTGGAGCAATGAAAAAATCACTGCTCATTTAGATGCCATTACACAATGCGATATAAAAGCCTTATCTAATCTCTAAGTGATTACCACTCAAACATGTACGCCATTTTACTTATTGTTTTTAGTGGGATGTGATGGGAGTTGCGTTTAGCGTATAAATGCTGCATTGATTTGTCTTTCACTTCACCCACTATCACTTCTTTTACTTGATAACCTAAGGCGATAGCCGCTTGCGAATACGCTACAAACTCCCACTTTTTAATATTAGTGTTATCTACAATTACCAAAGGAGTGCCTTGGGAAAGTGCATTTATAAAACGCGCTAAATTTAAATTGTGAAATTGCGGTAATTTAAACTTGTCAAAATGATACTCGCCTTGCTCATTAATAAAGTAATCATCTGTTGAGCAAATTAGGTACTGGCTTTCGTCAGCGCCGCCTAATTCGTCGGCAAGGTTTTGCGCGTAATAAGACTTACCACTTCCAGGTAGCCCACGTAATATAAAAACTTGTTTCATAGCATCGATTTTTTAAGTGTGAATAAAAATAAATTTAATTAGTTTGTTAATAATGCCACAAAATCACTAAATTTGAGAGTAACAAATAACATTAGAAGTAATAAACCCTCTAAAACTGCTTAAAAATAAACCGCATGCATAAAAACTTTTAAAGAGTTGCCCACAATAGTTTTTTTATTTAACTTTACTAGGTAAGATACAGGGTTCAAGTGCAGCGCCGTTTATGTGCAATTAATGCCCGAGTGTTGCGCACAGTTAAAATAAAATAGTTAGGCAACTTATATCATTGGAGTGAAGATGAGCCATTTAGCGATTTCAGAGCTATTAAAAGGCAATGTTGCGGTAGACAGCCAAGTAACAATTAAGGGCTGGATCCGTACTCGCCGCGATTCAAAAGCAGGAATTTCATTTTTAGCCGTTCATGACGGTTCGTGTTTTGATCCTATTCAAGCGGTAGTTCCTAATTCACTGAATAATTATGATGAAGTTACTAGCTTAACAGCCGGTTGTTCTGTGTCGGTTACTGGTGTTTTAGTACAATCTGCTGGCCAAGGTCAATCTTACGAAATTCAAGCTAACTCAGTGACTGTGTTAGGTTGGGTAGAAAACCCAGATTCATACCCAATGTCGGCAAAACGCCACAGCATTGAGTACTTACGTGAGCACGCTCACCTTCGCCCTCGTACAAATATGATTGGCGCGGTAACTCGTGTACGTAACTGTTTAGCACAAGCTATTCACCGTTTTTACCACGAGCAAGGCTTTTACTGGATCAGCACGCCAATTATTACGGCAAGTGACTGTGAAGGCGCTGGCGAAATGTTCCGTGTATCAACGCTTGATATGCAAAACTTACCACTTACAGACAAAGGCGATGTTGATTACAGCGAAGATTTCTTCGGTAAAGAAGCATTCCTTACTGTATCTGGTCAGTTAAATGGCGAAACTTACGCGTCTGCAATGTCAAAAATTTATACATTTGGCCCTACATTCCGCGCAGAAAATTCAAATACATCTCGCCACCTTGCAGAATTTTGGATGGTAGAGCCTGAAGTAGCGTTTGCTGATTTAGAAGATATAGCAAAACTGGCTGAAAACATGCTTAAGTATGTATTTAAAGCGGTACTTGAAGAGCGCCGTGATGACATGGAATTTTTTGCACAACGTGTAGAAAAAACCGCAATTACGCGTTTAGAAGAATTTGTAGATAAAGACTTTGCACAAGTTGATTACACAGACGCTGTAGAAATCCTTAAAAACTGTGGCAAAAAGTTTGAGTACGCTGTTGAATGGGGTGTAGATTTACAGTCTGAGCACGAGCGTTACTTAGCTGAAGAGCACTTTAAAGCACCGGTAGTTATTAAAAACTACCCACGTGATATTAAAGCATTTTACATGCGCCAAAACGAAGACGGTAAAACCGTTGCCGCAATGGATGTTGTAGCACCTGGTATTGGTGAGATCATTGGCGGTTCACAACGTGAAGAACGTCTTGATGTACTTGATGCACGCTTAGAAGAAATGGGCTTAAACAAAGAAGATTACAGCTGGTACCGCGATTTACGTAAATACGGTAGCGTGCCACATTCGGGCTTTGGTTTAGGCTTTGAACGCTTAGTTGCTTATGTAACAGGTATGGGCAACGTACGTGACGTTATTGCCTTCCCTCGTACTAAAGGCAGCGCAACTTACTAATATTTAGTAAGATGTTTATAAATACTTAAAACCAGCCAATTGGCTGGTTTTTTTGTGTCTTGAATTAACCGTATAAAAAAGCCGCAGCACTCAAAGAGCACCACGGCTTTCAACCAGAATACGTTTGTTTATTTAAAGGCTATAAAGCACTCTCTAACTGTGGCAGTACTTCAAACAAATCAGCCACTAAACCGTAATCAGCGACTTGAAAAATAGGTGCGTCTGGGTCTTTATTTATCGCGACGATTACTTTTGAGTCTTTCATGCCCGCTAAATGCTGAATAGCACCGCTAATCCCCACGGCAATATATAAGTTAGGCGCTACAATTTTACCTGTTTGCCCTACTTGCATGTCGTTAGGTACAAAGCCTGCATCAACTGCAGCGCGCGACGCACCAATAGCTGCACCTAATTTATCGGCAATACCATTGAGTAATGCAAAGTTTTCGCCGTTTTGCATACCGCGACCACCCGATATGACCACACTAGCTGCTGTAAGCTCAGGGCGTTCTGATTCGGTTTGCTCAACACTTACAAAGCTGCTTAATTGTGGATCTGATACTGTATCAATACTTGTTATAGCAGCAGCTGATTGCTCACCTTGTAAATCGAAGCTACTAGCACGCACAGTAATTACTTTTTTACTGTCGAGTGATTTAACCGTGGCGATTGCATTACCAGCATAAATAGGTCGTTTAAATGTATCTGCATCCACTACTGCGATAATTTCAGAAATTTGCGCAACATCTAATAGCGCGGCAACACGTGGCATAAAGTTTTTGCCCGTTGTAGTAGCACTTGCAACAATGTGGCTGTAGGTGTCGCTAAGTGATAAAACTAAATCGCTCATGCTCTCAGCTAACTGATGTTCATAAACGCTATTATCAGCAACTAAAACATTAGCTACGCCTTCAATGCTAGTAACTTGTGAGCTCATTGCGCTTAAGTTGTTACCTGCAATAAGTACATCAATAGGAAAACCCATTTTTACTGCGGCGTTAATAGTTTTTGAGGTTTCTGGTTTTAAGGCACCGTTGTCGTGCTCTGCAATTACGAGTGTTTTCATTTAAATCACCTTTGCCTCTGTTTTTAATTTTTCTACAAGCTGTGCAACGTCTTCAACAATAATTCCTGCGGTGCGTTTAGCTGGCTCTTCAACACTTATTAATTGAATACGCGGTGTTAAATCAACACCAAGCGAATCTGCTGCTATTACTTCAAGCGGCTTACGTTTGGCTTTCATAATATTTGGCAGTGATGCGTAGCGAGGCTCGTTTAAGCGTAAGTCGGTTGTAACAACTGCCGGCAAATTCAGTGCTACCGTTTGCAGCCCGCCATCAACTTCGCGGGTTACGTTTACTTTGCCATCTTTAATAACCACTTTTGATGCAAATGTACCCTGCCCACGATTAGTAAACGCAGCGAGCATTTGACCTGTTTGATTATTATCTGAGTCAATTGATTGTTTACCTAAAATTACAAGTTCAGGCGTTTCTTGCTCTACAATTTTAGCGAGTAGCTTTGCAATATGAAGTGACTCGAGCTTTTCATCAGTTTCGATGTGAATGGCTTTGTCAGCACCCAATGCTAATGCTGTGCGTAATTGTTCTTGCGATGCTTTAGGACCAATAGTTACGGCAACCACTTCACTGGCTGTGCCGGCTTCTTTGAGGCGAATTGCTTCTTCTATGGCAATCTCACAAAACGGGTTCATTGCCATTTTTACGTTGGTTAAATCAACGTCGCTGTTATCACTTTTAACGCGTGCTTTTACGTTGTAATCAATCACTCTTTTTATTGGTACGAGGACTTTCATAGGAACTCCATAATTATTTAAACCTACAAGGTAACGTGCACGTCAACCTATTTATTTTATGAAATTAGACTACTTCCTGTTGACGTAAACGTCAACCTAAAATAACCTTTAACTATTCACAGTCTGTAACGTTTAATTTGCAAGGTTAAAAATAGGCTGTACACCTTATTTAAATGCGTAGTAAACATTCAAATAAGTCCGTCATAGATAAAGAGGTTATTATGGTCGAACGTGAAACCATGGAATTTGATGTAGTAATTGTTGGTGCAGGCCCTGCTGGGCTTTCAAGTGCAATTAAACTCGCGCAATTAGCACAAGAAAAACAACAAGAGTGCATGATTTGCGTAGTCGAAAAAGGTTCGGAAGTAGGTGCACATGTACTCTCTGGGGCTATTTTTGAAACCAAAGCTTTGGATGAACTACTACCTAATTGGCAAGAGCTTGGCGCACCGGTTACAACCAAAGTAACTAACGATGAAATTTATTGGTTTAACAACGAGCAAAAAGCGACATCAATCCCCCACTTTGCTACACCAAAAACATTTCATAATGATGGTAACTACATTGTATCTATGGGTAACGTGTGTCGATGGCTTGCAGAGCAAGCTGAAAACTTAGGCGTCGAGATTTTTCCAGGATTTAGCGCACACTCTTTAATAATTGAAGATAAAGCAGTAAACGGGATTATTACTGGCGATATGGGCGTAGACAAAGACGGTAATGAAAAAGACGGTTACATGCCAGGCATGGAGCTTCGTGCAAAATACACTATTTTTGCAGAAGGTTGCCGTGGTCATTTAGGTAAACAATTAATTAATGAGTTTGCACTTGATGCAGGTTCATCGCCGCAGCATTACGGTTTAGGCTTTAAAGAAATTTGGCAAATTGATGAAAGTAAACATGAGCTTGGCAAAGTTGTTCATGGTACAGGTTGGCCACTTAGCGGCGATACTAATGGTGGTGCATTTATGTATCACAGTGAAAACAATCAAGTCGTTGTTGGTTTAATTGTTGATTTAAATTACGCAAACCCACATTTGAGTCCGTTTGATGAGTTTCAGCGAATGAAACACCATCCAGTTTTTAAAAACGTACTTGAAGGCGCTGAACGTATTGCTTACGGTGCGCGTGCTATTGCTAAAGGTGGCTTGCATTCATTACCAAAAATGCATTTTGCTGGTGGTTTACTTGTAGGGTGCGATGCAGGCACACTTAATTTTGCAAAAATTAAAGGTAATCACACAGCAATGAAATCGGGAATGATTGCCGCTGAGGTTATTTTCGAAGCGCTGCAAAATGAGTTAGCAAATACCGATTTAACTAAATACCAGACAGCGTTTGAGCAATCGTGGGCATATAAAGAGCTATATCAATCTCGTAACTTTGGCCCTGCAATGCACAAACTTGGTAAGTTTATAGGTGGTGCGTATAACACGCTTGATCAAAATATTTTTAATGGCGGTTTACCGTTTACATTTAAAGATAATACGCCCGATCACTCTACCCTTGTTGATGCAAAAGCTGCTGACAAAATTGCGTATCCAAAACCAGATGGACAACTTAGCTTTGATAAACTCTCAAGTGTGTTTTTATCAAATACTAACCACGAAGAATCACAGCCGTGTCATTTAAAACTTAAAGATGCGTCAATTCCTATTAACGTAAACCTAGTTAAATTTGATGAACCCGCACAACGTTATTGTCCTGCTGGCGTTTACGAAGTACAAGAAATAGCAGGCAATAAAGAGTTTGTTATTAATGCCCAAAACTGTGTGCACTGTAAAACTTGCGATATTAAAGACCCCAGCCAAAACATTACGTGGGTAACACCTGAAGGCGCTGGTGGACCAAATTACCCTAATATGTAACTAAATTATGCGTCGTATAGTTATATAACTACGTTTTTTACATATAAATTATAAACATATCCTAAATTGCAGGGGCTTCGGCCCCTTTTTTGCGCTATGCTCATATGCAGTATTAATAAATGAGTAATATCTATGCCGTCGTCAAAAGTTGTTTTTCGTTTTTTAGCAGAGCCTACCGATGTAAATTTTGGTGGTAAAGTTCATGGTGGAGTCGTCATGAAGTGGATTGACCAAGCTGGTTATGCATGTGCAGCTGGCTGGAGTGGTCATTATTGTGTGACTGTGTCAGTTGCTGGGGTTAAATTTAGACGTCCAATATTAGTAGGGCAAATTGTCGAAGTAGAAGCTAAAATAGCGCATACCGGTAAAACAAGTATGCAGATATTTATTCAAGTACGTTGTGGCGATCCAAAAACACAAAATATGGTTGAAACAAATCACTGTGTTATAAGTTTTGTCGCAATGGATGAAACGGGTTATCCAGTAGAAGTGCCTGAATTTAAAGCTGTGACAGACGAAGATTTAAAATTAGAAAACTACGCTATTAAAATGAAAGAAATAGCAATTGAAACTGAAAACCTGTTACACAATGTATAACTTTTAGCTGTTCTGTAAATTCAAAATGTAGCTGTGTAAAAAACTCATGTTGTTTTGTAAAACGTACAAAACTGTTTAGAAAACAAATCACTACAAAAGCTCGCGTTGCTTAAAAACCAAACAACCCCTTGCGATAACCAGTACTAAAGTAGGTATTATGAGGGGTTTTTACTTGTTTTTAAAATTGGCATGTTCACTGCACTTATTAAATTGAAGTTTGATTGACTTAATCGAACATTAATTTTTAATTTGTAAAGGAGCTATTCACAATGATTAAAACACTTTCTCTTTCTGCACTTGCATTAGCAACACTGGGTTTTAACACAGCAGCACACGCTGATATTTCTGATTTTGATTCTCCACGTATTTATACTGGTATCGGTTACGGTCAATATTCTTTTGAGTTTGAAGACAGTGACAACGACACTGACTTTGACGACGATGCACAAATGCTCAAAGGGTATGTTGGTACTCAATTTAACGAGTACTTAAGCTTAGAGCTTGCTTACCAAAACTTTGATGAAGTTAGTGACATAGACAGTAAAGCTGAGATTGATGGCGTATCACTTGCCGCACGCCTAGGGCTTCCTCTATCTGAAAGCTTCACTGTATACGCAAAAGGTGGTTGGCTTGAATGGGACGCAGACTACACACAAGACTTACCAGTAGGAAGTATATCAACCTCTACAGATGGTGGAGATGCGTTTTACGGTGCAGGTATTGAATATGCGCTTACAACAAATGTTCAATTTCGCTTAGAGTATGAACGTTACAAACTTGACGATGATATTGATCCAGACATGGATGTAGCATCTGTATCAGTTCAATACATGTTTTAATGAGTCTTTAACATGTATTAAAAGGGTAAGCTTAAGAGCTTACCCTTTTTTGTTTTAAGACCTGTTAATTTTCATCATATAAACCAAGCAGCCTATAAATAATAAACTTATTCACATTAATGCCATAGCCGCTAAATAAAGGTAGAATAGCGCTCTATTTTATTTGTATCCGAGTACTATGAGCGATTATACCATTTCGGCTATTGGCCACATTGAATCCCCTTATAAACAAAAGTTTGCTATACCTAGGCAACCTCGTTTAGTGCCACAAGCCAAGGCAAAACTTATTTTTGCACCTGATTTTAATCGCGAAGAGTTTGTACGTGGTTTAGATGAATTTACTCATATTTGGTTATTATTTCGTTTTCATGAAACGGCCGATAAAGGTTATTCTGCCATGGTTCGCCCACCTCGTTTAGGTGGCAATGAACGAAAAGGTGTATTTGCTACACGCGCTACATTTAGACCAAACGCGATTGGTATGAGCGCAGTAAAGCTCGAAGGTATTGAGTATAAAAACGGACAACTTAGTTTATTACTCGCTGGCATTGATTTACTTGATGGCACACCCATTATCGATATTAAACCGTACTTACCTTATTCAGATGCTATGTTTGACGCCAGTGCTGGCTTTGCAGATACACGCCCAGAAACACAAATGACGGTTGAATTTAGCCCTCAGGCAATTGAGTTTGTTGATGCGCAAACACAGTACCCAGATTTACATGATTTTATAGCTAATGTTTTAAAACAAGATCCCCGCCCTGCCTATAAAAAACAAAAAGATGGCGAGCAAAGCTACGGTATGACTTTGTACAATTATAATATTCGCTGGCAAGTCAATGGCGAGCATAACCTAGTAACAAGCATAGAAAAAAACTAAATAACTCACTTAGCGCTTTAGTGTAAAAGCATCCGCTGTTAAACTTAAGCTCTATTAAAAGAACATAATTACTCTATTTCGGAAAAAACATGCGTACAAGCCAATATATACTCGCAACACTTAAAGAAACGCCATCAGATGCTGAAATCGTATCACATCAGTTAATGCTTAGAGCCGGTATGATCCGTCGCGTCGCTTCGGGTTTATACACTTGGTTACCCTCTGGTTTACGTGTGCTACGTAAAGTAGAAAACATTGTACGTGAAGAGATGGACAAAGCTGGCGCCATTGAAATGCTAATGCCAGTTATTCAACCGGCTGATTTGTGGGAAGAGTCTGGTCGTTGGAATGAGTTTGGTCCTGAGCTAATGCGCTTTACTGATCGTCATAACCGTACATTTGCACTTGGACCAACGCACGAGGAAGTGATTACTGATTTCGTTCGTAAAGAAATTAATAGCTATAAACAGTTACCAGTTACTTTATACCAAGTACAAACTAAAGTACGCGACGAACGCCGTCCTCGCTTTGGTGTGATGCGTGCTCGTGAATTTACAATGAAGGATGCCTACTCTTTTCACCTAAGTGAAGAATGTTTAGATGCAACATATCAAGCGATGCACAAGGCATATTGTAATATTTTTGAGCGCTTAGGTCTTGATTACCGTCCTGTTATCGCAGATACAGGCTCTATCGGCGGAAGCGTATCGCATGAGTTTCATGTACTTGCTGAATCAGGTGAAGATGCCATTGCATTTAGTGATGGTAGTGACTACGCCGCTAATATTGAAAAAGCAGAGGCGCTTGCACCAAACGATCCACGCCCTGAAGCATCAAAAGAGCTTAAAGCGTTTCCAACTCCTGACGCTAAAACGATTAACGAGCTTAAAAAACACTACGGCGTTAAGCCACATCGCGGTGTTAAAACGTTAATTGTTTATGGTACGCCTGATGAAAACGAAGTACGTGGTCTTGTAGCCTTAGTACTGCGTGGCGATCACGAATTAAATGAACTAAAAGCTGAAAAGCACCCGTTAGTAGACTCTCCGCTAGAAATGGCAACAGAGGCTGATATTGTTGCTGCGATTGGTGCAAGACCTGGTTCACTTGGCCCGGTTGGCCTGTCGATGCCAATTATTGTTGATAGAACGGCTAACGTACTTGCTGATTTTGTTGCCGGTGCTAATAAAGATGACGAGCATTACAGCGGCATTAACTGGGATCGTGATGTAACTAATTATGAAGTTGCTGATATCCGTAATATTGTTGAAGGCGATATGAGCCCATGTGGCCAAGGCGTTTTACAAATTAAACGTGGTATTGAAGTTGGGCATATTTTCCAGCTTGGCACTAAATACTCACAAGCAATGAAAGCGGGCGTATTAAACGAAGACGGTAAAAACCAAACAATGACCATGGGTTGTTACGGTATTGGTGTTTCACGTATTGTTGCTGCTGCTATAGAGCAAAACAACGATCAATACGGGATCATTTGGCCAAAATCAATCGCGCCATTCGATTTAGCAATTGTGCCAATGAACATGCACAAATCGCATCGTATTCCTGATATTGCAAATGACCTTTACCAAGGTTTAAAAGATGCAGGTCTTGATGTGTTATTTGATGACCGTAAAGAGCGCCCTGGTGTTATGTTTAACGATATGGAACTCATTGGTGTGCCATTTACGCTAGTAATTGGTGAGCGCAACCTTGACGAAAACAAAGTTGAGCTTAAAAACCGCCGCACCGGTGAAAAGCTAATGATTGATATCGACACAGCAATTGATGCAATTAAAGCGGCTGTTAAAGGTTAATAACACGCACGCTTAAAATAGACTAAAAGGCCGCATTTAAAATGCGGCCTTTTTGATGAGCGATAATAGCAATGCATAATAATAGCTGCTCAATGACTCACCTTTTCTAGCTTTGTAGAAATCTTTTAATTACGTGCCTTGGTGTAAATTGTCATGGAGGCTTCGCTAAAGTGTCTCATAAGTGTCATTAGATTTATCTACAGTGTTTAATTATTACACTATGGATGACGGGCATGACAAACAATCAACTGCGTAAAAAACAACATTATCCAGCCATTTGGATATCTGATGTTCATTTAGGTTACAAAGATTGTAAAGCTGATTACTTACTTGATTTTTTAAACTCGGTAGAATCCGATACACTTTATTTAGTCGGTGATATTATCGATTTATGGTCAATGAAACGTCAGTTTTATTGGCACTCTTCACATTATCAAGTATTAAATTCTATACAACAAAAAGCAGCTAATGGGACACGCGTCATTTATATTCCCGGTAATCACGATGAGACGTTTCGTAACTACGTTGATCAAACTTTATTCGGTGTTGAGGTCCATCAGCAGTTTATTCACACCACTAAAGCTAATAAACGATTCTTGCTAGTTCATGGTGATGAATTTGATATCGCAACTCGCTATAACAAACTCATTAGCATAGCTGGTGATGCCGGATACGACTTTTTATTATTTTTAAATCGTTGGATAAATCGTATACGTAAAGTATTTGGTGGGAATTACTACTCACTTGCCGCGTGGATCAAAGCGCGAGTACACAAAGCCCGTGAAGCTATTGAAGCCTTTGAGGATGCCGCTATCCGCGAAGCTAAAAAACAAAAAGTAGATGGTATTATTTGTGGGCATATTCACCACCCTAAAATAAAAGTGGATGATGGAATTGTGTATTGCAACGATGGGGATTGGATTGAGAGCTGCACGGCACTTGTAGAGCAAAAAGATGGAAAAATTGAGTTATTACATTGGTCAGATACGCAAACCGTGCTCGACAGTGCTGATATTACAAAACTAGCTGCACCGATAGTCAGCTCAGTAGAAGCTAAACCAAAAAAATCAGCTGCATAGCAGCTGAACACTTACACAATGGATGTGATTCAGTTTAACCAAGTCAATAGCTTACTCTTTAGCGTTTGTGGCTTTATTGGCTTAGTAATATAATCGTTCATCCCTGCAGCTAAACAGCGCTCTCTGTCACCTTCCATCGCACTTGCTGTCATAGCAATAATTGGCACATACGAATATTCACTTCCCGCTTTACCACTTCTTATTGCGCTAGTAGTATCGTAACCGTTGAGATTTGGCATTTGACAATCCATTAAAATAATATCGAAGGTTTGACCCTCATGTAGTTTTAATACCTCTAATGCTTCTAAGCCATCTGATGCCGTGGTTATTTTTACTTTCGTATGTTTTAAAATAGCTTTAGCAACTTCAACGTTGATCATATTATCATCAACTAATAATACGTTAAAATTCGATAAGTCTGGCTCTATAGGTTCTTCAATTAAATGGTTAGCTGCTGCAACCACAAGTTCATTATTTGCGCCGAATAAACTCGCTAACTTGTAGCTAAACTGATCTTGGGTAAGTGGTTTATTTAAAATATGGTTATATTCGGCCACTATCGTAGACTGCTTGTTTACTACCATATCACGTAAAATCAGCACATATTTCTTATCATATTGATTACAAAAACTAATGAGGGCATCAATTTGTGGATGCTCATCATCTATAATTAATAAGTCGGCATCAAATGCACTATGTCCACTAAAATAATCTAAGCGGACAATTTTATCCTTATCTATTTTACACGCGTGTACTAGTAAATTTGTGACGTTGTTAAATACGTTATCACGCGCAATTAATGTTGCCACGTTAATTGATGTCGCTAATTCAATGCTCGTATTTAACTTTTTCTGCTGTGCAACATGCAACTCTACCGTAGCAATAAAAACACTGCCAATCCCTTTTTTACTAGTAACCGTAATATTACCTCCCATCAACTGGGCTAACTTTTTGCAAATAGATAAACCTAAACCTGTTCCACCAAAGTGACGAGTCGTACTTGAATCCTCTTGTGTAAACACCTCGAATAATCTATCTAAATTTTCAGGAGCAATACCAATCCCGGTATCTTTGATCGTAAAACTCATTAACAGTTTAGAATTGGTGATGTACTTAGAGCCAATTGTTAAGCTAACCTCACCTTTGTGGGTAAACTTAAAGGCATTATTAACTAAGTTTATCAAAATTTGTTTTAAGCGGTGACTGTCACCAATCACCATCCGGTCGATAACGTCTTTTGTATCTAAAAAAACTTCAAGTCCTTTTCGTTGTCCTTGCAATGCTAAAGAAGTAATCATATCACTGCATACGGTGACAACATCAAAAGTATGATTATCAATATCGAGTTTTCCGGCTTCAATTTTAGAGAAGTCTAAGATGTCATTAATTAAGTTCATTAATGAATGTGCACTGCTGTTAGCTAATTTTAAATAATGATGCTGTTGCTCAGATAGCCCCTCCTCTTTTAACATTTCTAGCATGCCTAATACGCCGTTCATTGGGGTACGAATTTCATGAGAAATGTTAGCAACAAAGTCACTTTTTGCTTGGCTCGCTGCTAGGGCTTGATCTATAGCGCGTTCTAGTTCTATGGTTCTTTGGGATACTTTAAGCTCTAAAGTACTATTTAAACCTTCAAGTTCTGATTGTATGTTTTTCAGTGAAGTAATATTTCTTAAAATCGCAGCAACTTGATAGCGGTTGTTATACACATCAAAAATACTACTGAGTGTTATCGAATAAAATTGCTTGTTACCAAATGCATCAGTATAAATAGCTTCGAAGGGCATTTTTGCCCCATCAATTATAGTTTCTTCAATACAATTAATATCCGCTTTATTTAAGTTGAATAGTGAAATGAAATCGTTTTCTTTGTCCTCTAGAGCACTGCCAAATACATTTTTAGCCGTGTTATTAAAATGAACAATTTGTCCCGTTTCTTCAATTGTAAAAATAGCGTCCAAAGAATTTTCTATTACTTTGTTATTTTGCTCTTTCAATGAATGTATAAGTAATTTACGGTTTATGAATCTTTGATATATAGAGGTTATTATTAAAAATATGCTAAAAAACACTACGAGTAAAATAATGAAATTTTGTCGCCTTTCACTCACTTTCAATAATAAATCATGAGTATTTAAGCTAACAGCTAATTCAAGAGGGAGCATCGCGATATCTCCTTCAAAATAAATCCGTTTTTTTAAGTAGTATTGTTGAGGGTAACTATTTATTGGCAGTGTATTGCCAACAGACATTTCTTCGGCTTCATTAAATTCATCATCCCAAGTCCTACTTTGGTTAAACTCAAAGCCAAATCGTAAGTCAGTATCTGGATGGTATAAAAATTCACCTTCATTATTCATTAAGTAAATAGCAATGCCCTTTGGAGACTCTACAATTAAGCTTTTAAATAATTCGTCTGCAAAATAATTAGTGACTAGTACTGCAAACACTTGCTTATGTTCGTCGAAAACAGGTTTAGCAACTCGAAAAGTACTAATGTAAGGCTGCTGTATTTCGCCATTTTCTCGATTGTAATTTATAGGGGAAATGTAAACTGAATTTGCATCTAATATACTGGCTTTAATTACGTAGTCACGTTGTCCTTTTTGTTGTAATTGTTCTCCATCGAGCCTAACTAGGCTGCCGAGCTCAGTGCGATCGACCCTAACAACTTCTCGGCCACCGTCTGCTAGTGTAATATAACGTGCCTGTAATATGCTTTCGTCTGTGCGCATAAAACCCGAAAATATACTTGCTAAGCGCTCTTGCCAGACCGCAATTGGCGTACCCAATAGTGGATCTATCAATTTATGTTCTGAGGCGCGAGAAATACCTTGGATTGGTGGTGTAGCATCTAGAAATCGGATAGCAGTAACGCTGTCTTTAAAGTGCTTTTTTAAAGACAGCGTTTTTGTTTCTGATTCTCTTTTTAATTCAATTTGAGCCGTATTATAAACGTCACTTCTTACTTTTTTCTCAAATAAATAAAGCGAGGGTAATGAAATAACTATAAATGTTATTACTACCAAAAGTATCAGCTTGTTATTTTTTGTGCTTCTTAAAAAAATATTCTTTTTTAACATTTACTTTCGCCACTAAATTGAACTACTAAACAGTATAGAGTATTAAACAATTAAATATCCTAAAAACCAGAGCTTACAGGTCTATAAGGGGTAATTTTCAATATTTAGCTTTTAGTTACTTAAAGATTGATAATCTGAGATGGCATCGTAAATCCATTTATGTATTAACCGTGCAATTATTTTATTAGTAACGGGTAACTATTTACGTATAGTTTTTCAGCATTACGCCCTGTTTATCATTCAAGATTGAAATTTGTTCAGTCAAGGGCCTATATCGCGGCACATGGTTTATAACCTTTGGGCTAGCTAGCTGCTCCTGCGTTACCTTACTGACTTACATTAAGAATAAGTAAAATGTCTGCAGATTACTAACGCGCTTTACCTATCTCAATATAAGCGGCAAAGAGTCAATAGTCATAAGTCATAAGTCATAAGTCATAAGGGAGAATGCAATTGGCAGCGTATGTTTGACATTTATGCTGCGCTATCGCCTATTTATAAATAATCCCTTATAAGTAACACCACATTATTTAGGCTGTATTTTGACTAAAAAACAGGTCTATTTTTGAGATTTTACCCACAAAAGTTCAACACGCCTAACTTAAATTAATAAACACCGAGGTAATTATAAGCATAGAGTACGTTAATACGTTCTGAACATTGGGAACTAATGACCATGAGAGCAACATTCGTAAACAGCTGTTTAAAAGGTTTTTTATACCAATCCGCAATAATACTTAATCAATTTCAGGGATTAAATCTGACTTTAACTGCGTTAAAATTCCTGTTATACGACTGCATGGATGCAGGAGGTAGGAGGTAGAGCAATTAGTGATAACAATTAAATAAAGAAACTTTTGCTTTGTTATCAACATAATTTTCTTACTTCAAAATAGGTCACGTAATTAAGGGTATTGGTGTTATTGATGATTTCCATAATTAAAATCAACATATAAAAATAGCAGCTAAACGCTGCTATAAAACTTAAATAGACGCTTACTGGCTTTGGTAATAAATTACCAAAGCCAGAATAACTTTATATCATCTAAAAAGTACATCTTCGCGATTAAACCACTTAACGCAAAAGGCCAGTAGCCCTGCTGCAATGATTGCAGTGGCTAAAAATATTAAGCCTATGAATGTGTAATCAACAGTCCCTTTTACTATTTCTTTAATCGCTAAAGCCACGTTTGTAACTGGAATAAATGCTGTTTTAGCAGTGAGTTCCATATTTGGCATTATTGAAATAATAATAGGGAAAAATACGCCCATACTAAGTGGTGCCATATAGTTTTGCGCTTCTTTAAACGTGCGAGCATAGATAGATATAGCCAGAGCTAAAGCCGAAAATATAGCTGCAACCGGTAATAATAGTAAAAATATCATCAGTAAGTCGGTAACTGCTAATGTACTAAATGCCGCTTTAATAAAATCAAGATCGGCAAATGCGATCGACAATGCTATCCAACAGCCCATACTTAAGACGGTTATGGTTGTGGAGGCAATGGATGTAGTTAACAAGGTTATAAATTTACCAAGCACCAGCTCTGTGCGCGTAATAGGTGTAAGTAGGAGTGTTTCTAGTGTGCCGCGTTCTTTTTCGCCAGCGCCTAAATCAATAGCGGGATAAGTTGCCCCCATCAATACTAATGGAATAAGTAGGTAAGGTAAAAACCCGCCAATTTTTTCGCCAAGGTTTTCACGTTTATCGGCTGTATCTACTTTTATGACTTCAATTGGATTAAGAATAGATTTTTGAACAGACTCTTCAATACCAAAACTGATTAGCTTTTGAGTTTGCAGCACGTCACTGTATTCTTTTGCGAGCTCTTTAACGCGTTCGAATAAAAAGTTGATAGATTTTGAATCGTTAAAAACAACCTGCCACTGGCTTTGTTTTCCATCGTCCAATGTTTGCACAGCATGACTTGGTAAATAAATACCCATATCAATATCGCCAGCGATTACACCTGCTTTAAGCTCATCAATATTGTTAAAGGTTTTATCCCCTTTATAAAGCTCAAAACTTTTGTGATAAAACACTTTATCTGTAAACTCTTGTGCGTAGTCACCGTTGATAATCGCGTAAGTATTTACTTTTTGCTCAGCGTCCATTGCAGCTTGCGAGCTTATAAATGCCATTACGGCAAACAATAACGGAAATATAGCAACAGGGAGCGCGACTACAAATAATAGCGTTTTTTTATCGCGTAATAACTCTCTTAATTCCTTTTTAAATACCTCAAACATCATGTTTCTCCGTTAATATGTTCATAAACGCTTGGTTAAGCTCATCACTATTGCCTGCTTGTTTAAACTCTTCTACTGTCCCGTCAAAACAGCTAATACCTTCGTTAATTACAGCGACTCGGTCACATAAAAGGGCTACTTCATCTAGATGATGGGTTGAGAAAATAACAGGCGTCCCTTGCGCCTTTAGACCCTTAATAAATTTAATAACGGTTTGTGTTGTCATTATATCAAGGCCCGTTGTTGGCTCATCAAGCACCACAACTGCTGGGCGATGAACAACTGCACGCGCTATATTTGCTTTTTGCTTCATACCTGTTGAAAGGTTTTCTGCCCGTTTATCTACAAATTTGTGCATGTCTAGCAATGTAAATAGCTCATCACAACGCGATGTAATATCGCTTTTGCTCATACCGTGGAGCTTTGCAAAATACTCTATATTTTCTTTTACAGTTAAGCGGCCATACAACCCCGTAGAGCCTGATAAAAATCCAATAGACTTACGCCCTAGTAGCGGTTTTTTTACAATATCGTTTCCGGCAATCGTTATTGAGCCTTCATCGGGCTTTAACGCGGTTGAAATCATTCTAAGTGTCGTCGTTTTACCCGCACCATTTGGGCCGAGCAATCCAAGTACCTCACCTTTAGCGCAACTAAAATTAACGTCTCGTACTGAGTGAAAGTAGTCTTTATCTTCACGAGGATCGATGTCGTCTATTTTATTTTTTTTGTGATCTTTAGTTAGCTTAAATTTCTTTTTAAGCCCAGCAACTTCTATCATGTTCGCATCCTTCGTTTCGCTCTAAAATAATCTGTATTGTTGTAAAAAGAGTCGTCTTTGTTTTCGTCATGCCAGCCAGGCACACCTAATAAAGGCAGTGGTGAAAGCTTTTTGTTATCGGCTAAGCAGTTATCTGTATTAATCATCTCATAAAGGGCTTGGTCAAGGTACTGGTATTGAGTTACTAAATCTTTACAAAATATTTCATTAGGTACACAAACAAATAATGCTTTACCCGTTAAACCTATATAAGGCTTTGTTAGCATTTCATAATTAGCATGACCAAACATAAAAGGTTTTATTGTTTTACCCCACTCATGTTTGTGTTCAACAAATGCAGTTTTCCATTGGTGATCACAAAGCCACTGCTGCCATTTACTTTCACTTATAGCCAATACAACGCCACATTCATCAAAAAGCGTTAGTGCATTACGATGCTTAGTACGTTGTTGCAGTCCATGCTCAGCTATATCTTGTACATGTCTATGGTTTATTAACGCTTTGGTTTTAGGAAATAAACACCATATAAACCCACCGAACAAGTCATGCCAATTTTCACTGCGTGTAGGCACAACACCCATCTCAAAAATTACTTGCTCGTAATACCGATCGCCAAAGTCTACCTTTGCATCTTCTTCAAAAGTAATAGGGATATTATTCTCATTCATAGCGGTTAAAAATGGAGAAAACCACTGCGGCGCCGGCCAATCTGTCAGTTCGTTAACTTTAAATAGCTCACGTAAATGCGCAAATGCACCTGTTTCTAAACTACTGATTTGCCACTGCTCGGGGGGAGTAAAACGCTTCATTTAAACCTTTAACAATTTATGCCTATAATTTACGAGAAGTTTACCGCAAAAACTGGTTCTGCTTAATAGAAGTTAATATACTAATCACAACTTAAAACAAAAAAAGAGCTGACATGAAACATTATTTCTCTCTCACACTCCTCGCTACGGCTGTTTTAGCAGGTTGCGCAACAACAAGTATTACCCCTACTGATGTAACAAATGGTTATAACAGTATTCAAGCTGATGAATTGGCTAAACATGTAAAAGTACTCGCATCGGATGAGTTTGGTGGCCGTGCTCCTTCATCACCTGGCGAAAAGCTAACGCTTGATTATTTAACTGCGCAGTTTAAAGCTTTAGGCTTAGAACCCGGTAATGGCGACAGTTACTTACAAGAAGTGCCATTGGTTTCTTTAGAAGCTGATTCGAACATGGTGCTTAGTATTGGTGGTAAAGACTATCAATATAAAAAAGACATGGTTATGGGTAGCAGCCGCATTAGCGCACAAGAAGGCATAGAAAATTCTGAACTTGTATTTGTGGGCTACGGTGTTAATGCACCTGAATACAATTGGAATGATTACGAAGGATTAGACGTTAAGGGCAAAACGGTTGTAATGCTGGTTAACGATCCGGGCTTTGCAACAAAAGACCCTGCTTTATTTACTGGCGACGCAATGACTTATTATGGTCGTTGGACATACAAATATGAAGAAGCAAGTCGACAAGGTGCAGCTGGCGCAATTATTATTCACGAAACAGCACCTGCGTCATACCCATGGTCAGTAGTTGAAAACTCTTGGAGCGGTGAGCAGTTTGGTTTTCAAAAAGAAAACAATAATATGGATCGTGTAGCCGTTGAAGGCTGGGTTACAACTGACGTAGCAAAAGAGCTTTTCACTAAAGCAGGTTTAGATTTTGATACTGCGAAAGAAAACGCAGCTAAAGGTGCTTACCATGTTGATATGGGCGATTTAACTGCTTCTGTTAATGTTAAAAATACGATTAAAAAATCAGTGTCGTATAACTTTATCGCCACGTTACCAGGAAGCGAGCAACCAGATGAGCACGTTATTTACTCAGCTCATTGGGATCACTTAGGTACGGATAAAACACGTAAAGGCGATCAAATTTATAACGGTGCTCATGACAACGCAACGGGTACAGCTGGGCTAATTGAAGTAGCTGAAGCCTTTACTAAGTTACCTAAGCACCCTAGCCGTTCAATGACATTTTTAGCGGTAACTGCTGAAGAGCAAGGCTTACTTGGCTCTAAATACTATGCAGCAAACCCAGTAATTGCAGCGAATAAAACAGTCGCTAACATAAACATGGATAGCTTAAATTTATTAGGCAAAGTAAAAGACATGAATGTGGTTGGTATTGGTAAATCACAAATGGATGAGTTTTTAGCAACTGCAGCTAAAGAGCAAGGCAGAACAATATCAGGCGATCCTAAACCGTCATCTGGTGGCTATTACCGCTCTGATCACTTTGCATTTGCTAACATGGGTATTCCAGCCATGTACGCCGGTGGCGGCACAGTAGCTGCTGATGAAGAAACGGCTAATTACCGTAAACGTATGAGCTTAGTACTTCGCGGTTGTTACCATCAACCATGTGATCGTTATAGAGATGAATGGGATTTATCGGGTGCTGTTCAAGACTTACAATTGTTTTATAAAGTAGGTTTTGATATTTCTGAGCAAGAGCAATGGCCAACGTGGAATACAAATTCAGAATTTCAACGTAAATAATATAAGTCGTGTTTACCATCAAAGGTTAAATTTACAGCGATGTGTTTTTTATTTTTAGGTTAGGTAGCCTATTGTGGTTATAACCCACAAGTAGGTGATATTGACACATAAATGGATACGCACATTGTTTTATTTTAATCGGAAATTCAAACAAGCATTCGACTTAATTAATGCAAATGATATTGATTATCGTTTAATTAAAATATACAGTGTGACTTAGATAATTTATTAGGTCGCATTGTATGATTCTACTCTCTCACTTTGGTTTAATAACTCCCGCGTCAAGACAGTTTATAGGCCAAAACAAACGTTTATTGCTACCTTTATTTATATTGGTTTGCTTAGCATTACCTACCTTACGTGAAATTACTGTGATTGCGTTAAGCGATGCTTTTTTTCAAGTGAGTGTGTTTGTTGCTGCTACCCTTTTGATTTATTACTACGCTATAGAGCATTTACCTCAACTAGAGCTGAGTTATTTAAGTGCTAAGTCGCCTATTTTAGAAATTAGTTTTGCTGCTGTTTTAGGTGCATTACCTGGCTGTGGTGGCGCTATTATAGTTGTTACGCAGTTTACTAAAGGTCAAGCGAGCTTTGGCTCTATTGTTGCGGTGCTAACAGCAACGATGGGCGATGCTGCTTTTTTGCTACTTGCCACACGCCCTACTGAAGGTTTAATTATTATGGGGATAGGATTAACTGTCGGTATAGTAAGTGGATTACTTGTTAATGCAATGCACAGTAAAGATTTTTTACGCCCAACAGCGCAAGAACAAAAACATCAAATTAAAATTTTACCCACTAATATTATTAAAATTAGTAAACCTGTGTGGATGATAACAATTGTACCTAGCTTAATCATTGCTTTCTTAATTGCATTTAATGTCGACTTCACAAAATTTGGCACAAATATAGATACTATGATCAGTTTTTTTGGTGCCGCAATGGCACTCTTTGTTGTCAGTATTTGGGCATTTTCGTCAAAGGGTGAAAGTTATAAAGAAGTGACCTCAGAAGATGATACGTGCAATCCTCCTTCTAAAATAATTAAAGTATTACAAGACACACACTTTGTAACTGCATGGGTAGTAGCCTCTTTTATGTTATTTGAAATTTTAGTCAATATTGCAGGACTGAACTTAAAAACGTGGTTTGTACATTACGCCTATTTAGCACCGCTTATTGCAGTTGTTATTGGGTTTTTACCTGGCTGTGGCCCGCAAATAATTGTCACTACATTGTATATTCAAGGCATTATTCCCTTTAGTGCTTTAGCAGGAAACGCGATTTCTAACGATGGTGATGCGTTATTTCCAGCAATAGCAATGGCTCCTAGAGCTGCAGTGATAGCTACGCTTTATACATCTATTCCCGCTTTACTTGTAGGCTATGGACTCTATTTTTTGGTTGATATCTAAAGATATACTGTAAATTATAAACACAAAAAAGCTCAGCAATTGCTGAGCTTTTTGCTAAAACATAGTAACTTACTCTGCTGCCACAAAACCTTCTTTAGGGTTTTGGCCAAAATCGTTTTCACCTTCGTGAGAATCTTGCGCTAAAAAGATAATTATAACTATCCAACCAATAATAGGTACTAACCAAAGTAGCTGCCACCAACCAGAGCGGCCAGTATCATGAAGGCGACGAGCACCGGCGCTTAATTGAGGAATTAATAGTGCAAGGCTATAAATAGTGCCAATAAGAGCTATACCAAGTACTTCATCAACTACTGATAATGCTAAAGCGATTAAAAAGTTAATCAAATAAAACATCCAAAAAGCTTTGCGGCGATTACGACCTGAAAAATCTGCGTAGCTACGCAACGCATCCATATAATATTCCATAATAATATTCCTTAATGTTATTTTTTATATTCCCTAATGGGCTTGATTTCAATTACTTTTTAGTAACAATTGTATCTTAATTAAAAACAGTTCATATTAAAACAAAAAACCAGCTTAAAGCTGGTTTTTTATTACACATTAACAATTGAGTTATTAACTCATTGCCATCATCATTGCCGAAGGATTTTCTAAGTACGATTTCCATAGGTTATTAAAACGAGCAATAGTCCCGCCATCAATAACGCGATGATCGCCAGACCAACTCACTTGCATAATAGCTTTACTCACAACTTGCCCACTTTCGTCAAAACGTGGTAGATGCTGTAGTTTACCAAGCGCAACAATAGCCACTTCTGGTTTATTAATGATAGGGGTTGCGATAGTGCCGCCAATTGCACCAATATTAGAGATGCTAATCGTCCCACCTTTTAAATCATCCGGTGCAACACGCCCTTCTCGCGCTGAATGAGTTAAGCGAGTTAAATCATTTGCCACATCTACAATGCTTTTACTCTGACACGATTTGATATTAGGGACTAACAAGCCAATTTTTGAATCAACCGCTATACCAATATTATGATCGCTATAATAGGTAAGCTCTGAGCAATCATCATTCACTTTTGAATTAAGTACAGGGTACTCTTTCATTGCTAGCGAAAGTGCTTTTACAAAAAATGGCATCATGGTGAGCTTTACGCCTTGTGCTTTGTACTGCTCTTTTAAGGAGCTGCGCAAAGCTATAAGCTGTGTTAAGTCTATTTCATCACTAAACGTAAAGTGCGGAATAGTTGAAACCGATGCCACCATTTGCTTGGCCATGGCCGCTTTAATGCCTTTAATTTGCTCTACTCGTACACCACCGCTTTGATTCTGTGTTTGGTTTTGTACTGCACTTTGAGAAGCATCGCTATTAAGCGGTGAAGTATCAATAGTATTTGGCACTTCGCCTTTTACAAACTCTTCAATATCTTGCTTGTAAATACGGCCATTTTTTCCACTACCTGGAACGCACGTTAAATCAACATCTAGCTCACGTGCTTTACGACGAACCGCGGGGGATGCAACCGCTTTTTGATTGATAACTTTAGCAGCTTGCTGCGTTTTAACAGAGGCAACTTTTTCAGCGACGGCATTAGTTTGAGCCTTTACGACCGCTTGGTTTATATCAACACTTGGCTTTACTGCACTGCCTGCAATTGTCATTTGAAACAACGGGCTATGTACTTTTGCTATTTCACCTTTTTGGTAATATAACTTTTGCACTGTGCCTGTATATTTTGCCGGAATTTGTACTAATGCTTTGTCGGTCATTACGTCACAAACCGCTTGGTCTTCTTCTATTTCATCGCCTTCTGCGACTAACCAATCAACAATCTCACATTCGACAATACCTTCACCAATATCAGGTAGTATAAAGTCCTCAACTACATCAGATACATTGTTATTAGTTTGATTTTCAGCTTGAACTGGCTCCTCTACTACTTCATTACTCGTACTATCACCACTTACATCCATAGCAAATAAAGGTGCATGTACTTTAGCAATTTCACCTTTTTGATAATATAGCTTTGAAATAATGCCATCATGCACTGCCGGAATTTGTACTAATGCTTTGTCTGTCATCACATCACAAATTGGCTGATCCTCAGATACGGTATCGCCTTCTTGAACTAGCCACTCAACAACTTCGCATTCAACAATGCCTTCACCAATATCGGGTAATATAAAATCTTTAGCCATGGTAACCCCTAAAAATCCATTGATTGTTTAATTGCAGCCAACACTTTTAGTGCGTCCGGTACGTATTCTTTTTCAAGTGCCAACGGGTATGGTGTATCTAGGCCACATACACGTAAAATTGGCGACTCTAAATGCAAGAAACACGCTTGTTGTATTGTTGCTGCTATCTCGGCACCAAAGCCATTAGTTATGGGCGCTTCATGACTCACGATTAAACGGCCGGTTTTAATAACCGATTTAGCAATCGTTTCAACATCCCATGGTAAAATACTACGAAGATCTATTACTTCACAGCTTATACCTTGCTCGCTTGCTTGCTGTGCAGCCGCTTCAATAATCTCCATTTGAGCACCCCACGCTAAAAGCGTAATATCGGTACCCTCTTGTACTACTTCAGCCGTGCCTAGTTCAATACTGTAATCTTCTTCAGGTACTTCGCCTGTTGATGCACGATATAAACGCTTAGGCTCAAAAAATATGACCGGGTTATCATCTTTAATTGCAGCACGTAATAAACCTTTAGCCTGATAAGGGTTACGCGGTACAACCACTTTTAAGCCCGGTGTATGCGCAAAATAAGCTTCGGGTGATTGCGAGTGATATAAGCCACCTGCAATACCACCGCCATAAGGCGTACGAATAGTTAAGTTACCCACATTAAATTCATTACCACTGCGATAACGAAATTTAGCAGCTTCATTTACTATTTGATCGAACGCTGGAAAAATATAATCAGCGAATTGAATTTCTGCCAATGCAGGTGCACCAAATGCCGCTAAACCATTAGCAAAACCTAAAATACCTTGCTCGGTTAAAGGCGTATTAAAAACACGATGTTTACCGTACTTTTCTTGCAAGCCTGATGTTGCTCTAAATACACCACCGAAGTAACCAACATCTTCACCAAAAATACAGGCTTGAGGGTGTTCATCCATCGTAATATCGAGGGCAGAGTTAATTGCGTGGAGCATGTTCATTTTAGCCATTACTTAATTCTCCCTGCGGTTACTGGGTAAGCATTTGGATGCTGTTTTATATGTTCTTTTAATTGCTCGTACTGGCGTTGCAATAATGGAATTGGTGTATCGTAAACGTCAGATACCAGTTCTTCTAAAGCGGGCTTTGCAACAACTTCAGCACGTTTAAGCGCTGCTAAAATTTCTTCACGAATCGACTCTTTTGCTTTTATATCGTCTTCTTCGTTTAACCAGTCTTGTTTGACCAGCCATTTTCTAAATTTATCAATAGGACAGGTTTGATTATTTGCTTCTTCATCTTTAGATCGATAACCACTTGGATCGTCTGACGTAGAATGCGCGCCTAATCGATAAGCAATTGATTCAATAAGTACAGGTTCACCTTGTGTTGAGGCTATTTCACGTGCTTTTTTAGTCGCTGCATACACAGCAAGTGCATCTGTGCCATCAACACGAATTGTTTTAATACCATAACCAACACCACGCGAGGCGATACCATCGCCTTTAAATTGCTCATCAGCAGGGGTAGATATGGCATAGCCGTTATTACGTGCAAAAAATATAACCGGCGCTCTGTGAACAGCGGCCATATTTAAACCGGCATGAAAGTCACCTTCTGATGCAGCACCTTCGCCAAAGTAACAAATAGTCACATTATCAATTGTGCTGGCAAGCTCGCCTGTTTTAGCGTCGATGTGCTTTATTTTTTGGCCATATGCATAACCCGTTGCTTGTGGTATTTGCGTACCCAATGGCGATGAAATCGTCATGTAGTTTAGCGCTTTAGAGCCATAATGGATTGGCATTTGGCGACCTTTGCCTAAATCCAATTCATTTGAAAACATTTGGTTCATAAATTGATCAAGTGTAAAACCACGGTAATGCAATGCAGCTTGTTCACGATATTGCGCCATGATCATATCGTCTTGATCAAGTGCAGCAGCAGAGGCTGTAACTGCGGCTTCTTCGCCTAGGCATTGCATATAAAAACTAACACGGCCTTGGCGCTGCGCGCCTTGCATACGTTCATCTAACAAACGTATAAAACGCATTGTTTCATATAACTTAATAGCGGTATGTTTTGAAATGTCAGGTGCGGTTGCACTAGGATGGATGTCGCCGTCCTCAGTTAAAATACTAAGGGTTGGAATATTAAGTGCTTGGCCATCAATAAATTCAAGCGCGTGGTTAATATTCAGCGATACGTTATTTGGATTACTCATAACCTACCTTCTTTTGTTGTCGGTAAAACAGTGCCCCTTTAAATTATTATTGTGGGTGATTGTTGCTGGTTAAACTTTGCAACATCTGCACTATCTTTAATTAAAGCTGCCAACACTTTACGTTAACGTAAAGTGTTATTCAACAAATCTGGGACGAAACAAAAGCAAATACTGGCTAAATAAGTGGCAAGTTAACGATACGGTTACTTTAATTAATAGTAATCATATAGTTAACTTTAAGTTACTAGTGGTCTGATGAGTTAAATTAGATGAAATTACTATCAATATCCATTGGAATAACAGTAAGGAGTGCTCTTTGCCCTAATGCTACGCTCGCATTTGGAAAAATAATAGCCTCTCCTTCAACGTCAGCGTAAATCGCTGTATCACCGTCGGTTGCAAGTAGTTCACCTTTCGCAAAGCCAGTAAAGTTCTCAGCATCGTCAGAAAAAGGAAAACTAAAATCGTGCTGCGTTCTATTAATTGTGCGGTGCACTGCAAACAATTCAAAATAGTTTGCATTAAATTCAGGATATTTAACTTCATTTTGACTAATTAATGCAGTTAAGGTTTGCTTTGTTTTTTCAAAGCGGGCCATATCATTTTGGCCAAATGGTTTAACCTGACCCAGCTCTACCGTAAAAGAGTCAGCACCGTGTCTAAATGACGAATAATAGCTAAATGTTGTTGCAGGAGATTTCATCATAAGCACGGTATTTACACCACAGCTCAATAAAAATTGTAACTGCGACTTTTTCCATGGCTTACCATGTAAAAATGGATACACAGCAAACTTTTCGTTTTTAGAGCCTCTAATTGCGGTGTGTAAGTCGTAATGACTTCGGCTGCTGCCTTGCTCACCACGGGCATAAAAATCGCTTACGTACTGCTCAAGCTTTGCAGCGCGGTTTCGCTCATTATTCATTGGTACACCTTCAACTGTATGGTGACCATTAAATAATCTATTTAAGTTTTCTTCTACAAAACGCAGGCCAATATTAATTGATTGTGGATTACCGTAAATAAACAAAACACGCTGCTTAAGTATCAGCTCGCCTTTTATAATTTGTTTAATGAGCGTATCACAAATTTCAATTGGCGCAGTTTCGTTACCATGTACAGCGCTTGAATAAATTACATCTTTGCTTGTTTTAACAGCAGGTTGAAACTCAATTACACCGGTATCGTGTATATTTACACGAGTCCCATTATCTAAAACAAACTCAGCTGCATCTAAATGCCATTCGTTGTCACGACTAAGCGTTAAAAAATCGCCCGTTTGTTTTAATTCATTTAAGTAAGATGGATTGGCTGACATATAATAAGCCCTTTAAAAATAATGTGGGAGTATACTCTTATGCATATATTTTTATAAATACACAAGGTATAGAAACGAAAACGGCTGAATAAATCAGCCGTTTTAAAATTATTAGATTAAGTTAGCTTATAACTGAATCTACAAGCTTTTTAGCTTCTTTTTCAAGTAACGCTAAATGCGCTTCACCTTTAAATGATTCAAGGTATATTTTATAAATATCTTCAGTACCCGATGGACGCGCTGCAAACCAGCCATTTTCAGTGACCACTTTTAAACCACCAATGGCGGCATCGTTACCTGGTGCATGAGTCAATTTTTGCAAAATAGGCTCGCCAGCAAGTGTATATGCTTTAACATCAGAAGCACTCAATGCTTTTAAACGTGATTTTTGACCGCTTGTGGCTGGTGCATCTAGGCGTTTATAAATTGGAGAACCAAACTCTTGTTCTAATTCTTTATAAAGCGCTGATGGCGTTTTACCTGTCACTGCAAGTATTTCTGCAGCGAGTAGCCCCATTATGAAGCCGTCTTTATCTGTACACCATACAGAGCCATCAAAACGTAAGAATGCCGCACCGGCGCTTTCTTCGCCACCAAACGCAAGTTTGCCTTTACTTAAGCCTTCAACAAACCATTTAAAGCCTACGGGTACCTCTTTAACTTTACGGCTGTTACGAGCAGCTACTTTGTCGATCATAGAGCTAGAAACCAATGTTTTACCAATTTCTACGGTTTCATTCCAATCACGGTGTTTAAGTAAGTAATCAATTGCCACTGCTAAGAAGTGGTTTGGATTCATTAAACCATCTGGCGTTACAATACCGTGGCGATCGTAGTCAGGGTCGTTACCAATAGACACATCAAAATCATCTTTTAATGCAATAAGATTCGCCATTGAATAAGGTGATGAACAATCCATACGAATTTTGCCATCTTTATCAAGTGGCATAAAAGCAAAACGTGGGTCAACAACATCATTAACAACGGTTAAATCTAAATTATATTTTTTAGCAATAACAGGCCAAAAATTAATACCCGAACCACCAAGTGGATCGATACCAATTTTGATACCTGCATCGCTAATTGCTTTTAAATTAACGATATTTGCTAAATCATCAATATAAGGAGTCATTAAATCTTCGTAGCGGATAAAACCTGAACGCGATGCTTTAGCGAATGGGAATAACTCAACTTCAACTAAATCTTCTAATAAAAGTTGATTAGCTCTGTCTTCAATCCATTTAGTGACGTCGGTATCAGCAGGTCCGCCATTAGGTGGGTTGTACTTAAAGCCACCATCTTCAGGAGGGTTATGCGACGGGGTAACTACAATCCCGTCTGCAAGCTCATTTGGGTGTAGCTTGTTATGACTAACGATGGCATGACTGATTACAGGTGTTGGTGTAAAGTCACCGTTTTCTTGCGTTATCACTTGCACTTCGTTAGCAACTAAAACTTCAATAGCTGAATTAAATGCAGCCTCACTCAGTGCGTGTGTGTCTTTACCTAAAAATAACGGACCAAAAATATCATTTTGTTTTCTGTAATCACAAATAGCTTGAGTAATCGCCAAAATGTGTGATTCGTTAAATTTAACATCGTAAGAACACCCACGGTGGCCTGATGTACCAAAAGCAACGCAATGCTCAGGATTCTGCTCAAGATCTGGTTCATTTAAATAATAGGCAGATACTAATTTTGGAACATTAACCAGTGCCGATTGTGGAGCAGTTTTACCTGCGCCTGAGTGAATAGCCATTATATTTCCTTACAGGTAATCGCGAATTTTTTCAGCTTGCTCTGCACTGTAACCAAGGCAAAGAGCCACTTCATGAAGCATCATTTTTTTACGCGTTGTATTAGAATTCGTCATAACCCAATATTCACTATCAGTTATGTTTTTAGGATTCATGCTACTGCCGCTATTAACTAAGTCTTCTTTGCTGGTAGCAAAGTAAACACGGTCGCGGCCTTTTATATCTAATACAGCCGAAAAGTCAGTTTTATGTGTACGGTAAAATGCACTTAAAATAAACAAAAAACGTCCAACAACGCCCTTTTGCATTGCCAGCTCTTCTTTATTTAGTACATTAAAAATATTATCACTTTTTTGCTGCACAGGTGCGTGAGCTACAGGTGTTTGTTTTTTTGTAGTCTCAGCAGCCGTTGGGTCTGAGCTTTTTAATGTAGCAGTGGACGTAGTCGCAGTTTGATTGTTTTGAGTTAGTTCTACGTTTGCGGTTAGAATTTTTTCGCCGCTCAGATTTAATAAACGACGTAAAATAGTGGATGCACTTTCACCAATACTTTGCGTATTGCTTGCAATATATTGATATAATTCGTCGTCTATGTCGATTTGTTTCATGTTATTCCTGTCATTACGGGTCACATTTCTTTCTCCCGTGTGATTATACCCAAACCAATCAGAAATGCGAGTTACAACAAGCACTCCCGTAAACATATTAATATTTACTTGATTGTTGTTGATTTAACAAACAAAAGCCCAATTGAATAAATAGTCGCTGTATTTTTTGCTTTTTAGAGCAATGCTCGGCAAACTATGGCCAAATTTTCAGGAGGCTAGTATGCAGTTAAATTACAAGCAACAAGGGCAAGGTCCTAACGTTATTTTGATCCACGGGCTTTTTGGATCATTAGAAAACTTAAATGTTATTGCAAAGCCATTAAGTGAACACTTTAATGTTATAAACGTTGATTTGCGTAACCATGGTCTGTCACCTCATAGCGATGAAATGAATTACCCAGCAATGGCACAAGATATTGTTGAGTTATTAGCCCGTTTAAACATAGACAAGGCCCATTTAGTTGGCCACTCTATGGGTGGTAAAGTGGCAATGGAATTAGCACTTACCCATCCTGAGCTGGTAAATAAATTGGTTGTACTTGATATTGCACCTGTTAGTTACCCCGCTCGCCACACAAAAATACTGCAAGCATTAAAAGCAGTTTCAGCACAATCAATCGACGATCGAAAACAAGCTGATGCAATTATGCAGCCTTTTATCGAAGAGCTTGGAGTTCGACAATTTTTACTTAAAAGCCTCGCTAAAAATGAAGAAGGTCGTTTTGCGTGGCGATTTAACTTAAATGTGCTCAATGAAAAATATTCGACAATCACATCCAATGTTAATGAAAACAATTCTTGTTTATGCGATACTCTTTTCATTAAAGGCAACGATTCTGACTATATTTTGCCCGAACATCGTACTGCAATTACAACACGCTTTAAAAACACCAAGGCTAAAATTATTCATGGAGCAGGTCATTGGCTTCATGCTCAAAAGCCCCTTGCTGTTAATAAAGCGATAAATGACTTTTTAACTGCGATTTAAAGTAATTTTAATCGCGTGTTTTTGATTCTGCGCACTAAATATATCAATATTTATATGCTATAGTACGCGCCGTTTAATTTAAAGGTTATACGTTGATGGTCAGTCAGTTAATTAACGAATTTGATACCCTAGGGTTGTATTTTGGCTTAGCCGGTATTTTCATATTCATCGGCATGGCAATTAAAGACGTACTAAAAAGTGGTAATGTACCAAAGTTCGGACAATACATTGTCTGGGGCGTGCTCTTTTTAGGTTGTTCAGGCTTTATTGCTAAAGGGCTTATTCAAGTATTTTGGCAAGGCGCAGGTGTAGGTTAAGCATGGCGAAGTCAGAAACAGATAGAACTACACTCGATTTATTTGAATACGAAAAACGCCCAGGCAGGCCTAAAACCAATCCCCTTTCACGGGATATGCAGTTAAAGGTAAATAAACGTAATCAAATAAAAAGAGATAAAGCACGTGGTTTAAAACGTGTTGAATTTAAAGTTTCATCACAGTTATATCAAGCATTAAGTGATATGGCAGATGCACAAAATATTAGCCGCAGTGCGCTGATTGAAACGATTTTACAAGAAAGATTGGCTATTGATACATAAAAGGTTTTAAATCCATGGCAAGTGTAGGCATTTTTTTCGGAAGTGACACAGGTAACACAGAACACGTAGCAAAAATGATCCAAAAAGAATTGGGTAAAAAGCTAGTGGCTGTTCATGATATTGCAAAAAGCTCTAAAGAAGAGATAGCTGAATTTGATTTAATCTTATTCGGTATTCCGACTTGGTACTACGGCGAAGCGCAATGTGACTGGGACGACTTTTTCCCTGAGCTTGAGGAAGTGGACTTCGAAGGTAAGCTTGTGGCTATTTTTGGTTGTGGAGACCAAGAAGATTACGCAGAGTACTTTTTAGATGCAATGGGCATGATCAACGATATCGTTACTGAGCGTGGCGCTATTGTTGTGGGCCATTGGCCAAGCGAAAGCTATGACTTTGAAGCGTCTAAAGGCATGGCTGATGAGAAGCACTTTGTAGGCCTGGGTATCGACGAAGACCGTCAACCAGAGCTAACTGAGCAACGTGTTAAAGCATGGTCGGCTCAAGTGTATGAAGAAATGTGTTTAAGTGAATTAGCTGACTAATTTTCTACATATATCGCGAGCTGTTTAAATAACTATCAAACAGTTAGCGATTTAAGCTTTAATAGCAATATAAATCAATTGTTCTTTGCACTTAACGCTTAGGCACGTTATCCTGTTTATTGCTAATGTGTCGTGTACATCTTTGCAAGATGTCTAGTATAACCAAATAAAATTGAGACAGATTTAATGACTGATCATAACTTGGAACTTAAAAAAGCCGGTTTAAAAGTAACTTTACCGCGTATTAAAATATTAGAGATTTTACAATCTCCAGATAACCAACACATCAGTGCTGAAGATGTTTACAAAATTCTTTTGGATCTAGGTGAAGAAATTGGTCTTGCGACTGTATACCGCGTACTTAACCAATTTGATGATGCAGGTATTGTAAGCCGTCATCACTTTGAAGGTGGAAAATCAGTATTTGAACTTTCAGGAAGCACGCACCACGATCATTTAGTATGTCTGAAATGTGGTAAAGTTGTAGAGTTTGAAGATGATATGATTGAACGTCGTCAACTTGAGATTGCTGAAGAAAATGGGATTACCCTTACAAATCATTCTTTGTATTTATACGGTGAGTGTAATGATAAAGCAGCGTGTAAAGAGTTTAGCGACGCAAACAGCTAATAGCGCTTTTTAAAGCAATAAAAAACCTGCTAATTGCAGGTTTTTTTGTGTCTAAAATAAATACTTAGTAAATATACCCAGTAAATACTGGGGATACTAAACCTGAACTCTGGTTAAGAGATTTACCAACGTATTGAATCATGGTGATATTCAAATTTATTTTCTCTAGCCAGAGATTTTAAGTGAAAACAAGGCGAATTCACGCGTCAATAGCTGGCCTATTGCAAGTAAATTCAACGCAGTTAGCGCTGAAAATAGCTGCTCGAGATAGATTTATTATCCAGAGTTCAGGTTTTTTAGATATTACTTATTGAGTTTTAGACCATGAATCACGAAGACCGACTGTTTGGTTAAATACAACGTTCTCTGATTTCGAATCACGAGAGAAATAACCCGTACGCTCAAACTGAAAGCCCTGCTCTGCTTGAGAATCAGCAAGCGATGGCTCTAATTTAGCGTTTGGCAAAACAACCAATGACTCTGGGTTTAGTGTTGTTTCGAACTCATCAGCAGCTGCTGGGTTTGGTACGCTAAACAAACGGTCGTATAAACGCACTTCTGCAGTGATAGACTCTGGTGCTGAAACCCAGTGAATAACGCCTTTTACTTTACGTCCATCACTTGGGTTTTTACCAAGTGTTTCGCTGTCGTAAGTACAGAAGATAGTTGTGATTTCGCCATTTTCGTCTTTTTCAACACGCTGCGCTTTAATAACATAAGCACCACGTAAGCGTACTTCTTTATCAAGTACTAAACGTTTGAATTTGTTATTTGCTTCTTCTTTGAAGTCTTCACGTTCGATATAAATTTCACGCGTAAACGGTACATCACGACGACCCATTTCTTCTTTATTTGGGTGATTAGCCACAGATAAAATTTCAACCTTGTCTGCATCGTAGTTTTCAATAACTATTTTAACAGGATTGAGTACAGCCATTGCACGTGGTGCATTTTCGTTTAAGTCTTCACGGATACACGCTTCAAGCATGCCCATTTCGACCATATTCTCTTGTTTTGTTACACCAATACGCAAACAAAATTCACGAATTGAACCTGGTGTATAGCCACGACGACGTAAACCTGCAATTGTAGGCATACGTGGGTCGTCCCACCCTTCTACATGGTTATTAACCACTAAATCACTAAGCTTACGCTTAGACATAATTGTATATTCAAGATTTAAACGTGAGAACTCAATTTGCTGCGGGTGACATTCTAAACTGATGTTATCAAGTACCCAGTCGTATAAACGGCGGTTATCTTGAAACTCTAATGTACATAACGAATGTGTAATACCTTCAAGCGCATCAGAAATACAGTGCGTGAAGTCATACATAGGGTAAATGCACCACTTATCAGCTGTTTGATGATGGTGAGCAAAACGCACACGGTAAATAATTGGATCGCGAAGCACCATAAATGAGCTTGCCATATCAATTTTAGCACGCAGGACACATTCACCCTCTTTGAATTCACCAGCACGCATTTTTTCAAATAACGCTAGGTTTTCTTCAACTGACGTGTCTCTATATGGACTGTTTTTACCTGGCTCTTTTAATGTACCACGGTACTGTCGCGCTTCGTCTGCAGTTAAAAAACAAACGTACGCTAAGCCTTTATTTATTAGCTCAACTGCGTAACCATATAAAGTATCAAAATAGTTAGAAGAATACTTTATATCGCCATCCCAATTAAAACCTAACCACTGTACATCCTCTTTAATAGAATTTACGTAGTTAATGTCTTCTTTTTCAGGGTTTGTATCGTCAAAACGTAGGTTACATAGACCGTTGTAGTCTTTTGCGATACCAAAATTTAAGCAAATTGATTTTGCATGACCAATATGTAAAAAACCATTTGGTTCAGGTGGAAAACGTGTATGCGTTGTAGCATGTTTCCCGCTTGCTAAGTCTTCATCAATTCGGGTTCTAATAAAGTTACTTGGGCGATTCTCAATTTCCGCCATAGGAGTGTGATCCTCTAATATTACGTAATAACAAAACTAATGCATTATTACAAAAACATACACTAACATACAGCAATAGATTAAGGTTTATTTTAGATATTGATTAACTTTAATCCACAGGTTCCATTGTTTATGAATAAAATTTGTTTTAACGCAATATTTAAGTCATCAAAACCGATTATAGTAATCGAATAACCTACTTTATAAGGATCCGAAGATGGCTACACTTAATCAACACCGCGTATATATTCCAACAAACGCACGCGCTAATCACTATTTATTGGCTGAAATAACACCTAGTGAAGCGTTTTACAGTAGTTTTACCACTATAGATTGTTGCTATGAGCGCATTGCGCGTCAATTATTTGCATGTTGTGATGAATATGAGCTTCATAATGTACATTTACTTGCCAACGATAAGCTACCGGTTGTACGATTTCATGATGAGTCATACCAGTTAGAAACGGATAAGCAGATGCTGTTTTTTTATAATCCTCGCTATCACGAAGCGCATAAACTTTATTACACACCAAACACGAAAAGTAAAAAAATACGTTTACTTTTTTTAGCCACCGGTGAGGACTTACGTGCGAATTCAGCTTTGTTTCACAATAAAGTACAAAAAGTATTGACCCTTTTACAAGAGCAATTATTTCTAAATCAACCTCAATTTAAACTTCGCGATCACCAGCATCTTACTTACGATTTGTTTGCTAAAGACAAAGGCAATAAAGAAAGTTATGGTTATAAGCTAAGAAGCCTCTACCCTCGTTATCAGTCGAGGCAATGCAATATACCGGGTGACTATGCTGAAATGACTTACACGACTTTTACTATTCCAATTTCTCGTGCAATCAAAACACAGTTTCAAACAATGGTAAACGATCAGGATTTTAAAAAGTTTTATGACTACTTTGCTGATAGCTTTAAACGAGCATGTGAAATTAATAAACTAACGCATGGCGCAATGGTTGCCAATGGTGCAATACCAATTATCCGTAACAGTAAAATAGATAAAAATGAAGGCAATGTAGAATTGCAGAAATTAAGTTTTGATGTTGAATCAAATGAAAGTCAGATTAAATATTTTTATGATGAAACTAAACTAGTAGAAACCATCCATTTCGTTGTCGTTGCGACAAACCAAGATAAGCATGAGATTGGGTATGGGCGCTTCATGAACCAAGTAGAAAAAACGGTTCACGCTTTATGTGAAGAGCTTGCTATAAATAAACAACGACAAGATTTGTCTGTGCGCTTCTTTCAGCACATTAGTTATCCATTCTAAATTTAACCCAATAACAAAAAGGCCCGCATAAGCGGGCCTTTTCAGAGGGAACAAGCAATTACCAGCCTGTTTTCTCTTTAAGTGCTTTACCGATTTCAGCAAGTGAACGTACAGTTTTTACGCCCGCAGCTTCTAATGCAGCAAATTTCTCATCAGCAGTACCTTTACCGCCTGCGATGATTGCGCCAGCGTGACCCATACGCTTACCTTCTGGTGCAGTAACACCAGCAATGTAAGATACTACAGGTTTAGTTACGTTAGCTTTGATGTACTCTGCAGCTTCTTCTTCTGCAGTACCACCAATTTCACCAATCATTACGATTGCTTCAGTTTGTGGATCTTTTTCGAACATTTCTAAAACGTCGATAAAGTTAGTACCTGGAATTGGATCACCACCAATACCAACACACGTAGACTGACCAAAACCAGCATCAGTAGTTTGCTTAACCGCTTCGTACGTTAAAGTACCAGAGCGAGAAACAATACCTACTTTACCAGGTTTGTGGATGTGACCAGGCATGATACCAATCTTAGTTTCACCAGGAGTAATAACACCTGGACAGTTAGGACCGATCATGCGAGTACCTGTTTGATCTAGTTTAACTTTAACGTCAACCATATCAAGTGTAGGGATACCTTCAGTGATACAAACAATCAGCTCGATGCCAGCATCGATAGCTTCTAAAATTGCATCTTTACAAAAAGGAGCTGGTACATAGATAACTGAAGCAGTTGCGCCAGTTTCTTGAACAGCATCACGAACTGTGTTGAATACAGGAAGACCAAGGTGCGTTTGACCGCCTTTACCAGGGCTTACACCACCAACCATTTGTGTACCGTACTCAAGCGCTTGCTCAGAGTGGAAAGTACCTTGGCCACCAGTGAAACCTTGACAGATAACTTTTGTATCTTTATTGATTAATACAGACATTATTTGCCCTCCGCAGCAGCAACAACTTTCTCAGCAGCGTCTGTTAGTGATTCAGCAGCGATGATGTTAAGGTCAGACTTAGCTAGAACTTCACGACCTAGTTCAGCATTAGTACCTTCTAAACGTACAACTACAGGTACGTTTACGCCAACTTCTTTAACTGCGCCAATGATGCCTTCAGCAATCATGTCACAACGAACGATACCGCCAAAGATGTTAACTAAAACAGCTTTAACATTGTCGTCAGAAAGAATGATTTTGAATGCTTCAGAAACACGTTCTTTAGTCGCGCCGCCGCCAACATCTAGGAAGTTAGCCGGTTTGCCGCCGTGTAGGTTTACGATGTCCATAGTACCCATTGCTAGGCCTGCACCGTTAACCATACAACCAACATTGCCATCTAGAGCAACGTAGTTAAGCTCGAAGCTTGCTGCGTGTGCTTCACGTGCATCTTCTTGAGATGGATCGTGGAACTCACGGATTTTAGGTTGACGGTAAAGTGCATTACCATCAATACCGATTTTTCCGTCAAGACAGTGAAGGTTACCTTCGTCTGTAATTACTAACGGGTTGATTTCAAGTAGTGCGAAATCAAAATCAGTAAACATTTTACCAAGACCCATAAAGATCTTAACAAACTGCTTCATTTGTACTGGGTTAAGACCCAATTTGAAGCCTAGTTCACGTGCTTGGTAAGCTTGAGGACCTACTAACGGGTCGATTTCAGCTTTGTGGATAAGCTCTGGTGTTTCTTCTGCAACAGTTTCAATTTCAACGCCGCCTTCAGTAGACGCCATGAAAACTACTTTGCGAGATGCACGGTCAACTACTGCACCTAGGTACAATTCGTTAGCAATGTCAGTACAGCTTTCAACTAAAATTTTAGCTACTGGCTGGCCTTTCTCGTCTGTTTGGTAAGTAACTAGGTTTTTACCCAACCAGTTAGCTGCAAACGCTTTTACTTCGTCGATAGTTTTTACTAGCTTTACACCGCCAGCTTTACCACGTCCACCTGCGTGAACCTGAGTTTTAACAACCCACATATCACCGCCGATTTTTTCAGCAGCTGCTGCAGCTTCTTCAGGTGTATCGCAAGCGAAACCTTGAGAAACTGGTAAACCATATTCGGCAAAAAGTTGTTTTGCCTGATACTCATGCAAATTCATGATGCTTTATCCAATTTTTTATACTAAAAGAGCTGAATATTTTTGAAAATAAACAACTATCCCAAATTGCGCACCTAGTATAGATCCCAAGGCTTAACATGAAAACCCCAGTACGACCAAAGGCGCAAAAAAAAAGCTGTGAATGTTCATTCACAGCTTACATTTCATACAACTAGATTAAACATCTAGCAATAAGCGTGTTGGATCTTCAAGTAACTCTTTAATAGTTACTAAGAAACCAACAGATTCTTTACCATCAATGATGCGATGATCATAAGAAAGTGCTAAATACATCATAGGTAGTATTTCAACTTTACCATTTACAGCCATTGGACGGTCTTGAATTTTATGCATACCCAAGATTGAAGACTGTGGCAAGTTAATGATAGGTGTAGATAGTAATGAACCAAATACGCCACCATTAGTGATAGTGAAATTACCGCCAGTCATATCTGCAAGCGTTAGCTTACCATCACGACCTTTAAGTGCTAATTCACGAATACCCTTTTCGATTTCAGCAACAGATAGTTTGTCACAATCTTTAAGTACCGGAGTAACTAGTCCACGTGGAGTAGATACTGCAATGCTGATATCAAAATAGTTATGGTAAACAATATCGTCACCATCAATTGATGCATTAACATCAGGGAAGCGTTTAAGTGCTTCAGTTACCGCTTTCACGTAGAAAGACATGAAACCTAAACGAATACCATGGCGCTTTTCAAATACTTCTTGGTACTGCTTACGAAGGCTCATGATTGGTTCCATGTTCACTTCGTTGAATGTTGTTAACATTGCAGTTGAATTTTTAGCTTCAAGAAGGCGTGTAGCAATCGTTTTACGTAAACGAGTCATAGGAACACGTTTTTGAGTGCGGTCGCCCATCGGTGCTGCAGGAGCTGAAGCTTCTGCTTTTTTAGCCGCTGGTGCTGGTGCTTTTAAGAATGTATCAACGTCTTCTTTAGTTACACGGCCATTTTTACCCGTGCCGTTAATTTTAGAAGCGTCTAGGCCTTTCTCAGCAATTAAACGACGAACTGATGGTGTTAACACATCAGAGCTTTCGCTTGAATCTGCTGCTGGCGCTGCGTCTGCTTTTGCAGCTGGAGCCGCTGGTGCACCGCCTGCTTTAACCGAACCAATTACTTGCTCGCCTAGTACAGTATCGCCTTCGTTGTGAATGATATCACCCATGATGCCATCTTCTTGAGCTACTACTTCAAGAACAACTTTATCTGTTTCAATATCTACCAAGTTTTGGTCGCGTGTTACTGCGTCACCTGGTTGTACATGCCATGTAGCAATTGTTGCGTCTGCAACTGATTCTGGAAGTACAGGTACTTTAATGTCCACTTCTTTACCTTCTGGTGCTGGTGCTGATTGCGCCGCTGGCGCGTCTTCTGATTTAGCGGGTGCTGATTCTTCTTTAGATGAACCTTCACTTGCTGGCGCTGCATCAGCATCACCAAGTAAACCCATAACTTGATCGCCAAGTACGGTTGCACCTTCTTCTTGTGATATTTCTGTAATTACACCGTCATGCTGTGCAACAACTTCTAAAACCACTTTATCTGTTTCAATGTCTACTAAGTTTTGATCGCGAGTTACTTTGTCGCCAACACTTACATGCCATGTAGCAACGGTAGCATCTGCAACCGACTCAGGAAGAACAGGAACTTTAATTTCTGTGCTCATTGCTTATCCTTTATTTTCTATAGTAAGCGCGTCGGCAACGAGCGCTTGTTGTTCTTTAGTATGTACTGACATGTAACCACACGCTGGTGATGCAGACGCTTTACGCCCTGCATATTTTAATTTAGCACCTTGTGGGATTGCATCAATAAAGTGATGTTGTGAACAGTACCATGCACCTTGGTTTTGTGGCTCTTCTTGACACCATACAAAATCAGTTACGTGTTGGTAACGCTCCATAATTGTTTGCATTTCGTCGTGTGGGAACGGATATAACTGCTCAACACGAACAATAGCAACATTATCTTGTTCAAGTTTGCGACGCTCTTGTAATAGCTCGTAGTAAACTTTACCACTACAAAATACAACACGTTCTACTTTCTCAGGGTTAATATCATCAACTTCGTCGATCATATTATGGAAAACACCGTGCGAAAGCTCTTCAAGCGATGAAGTAGCAAGAGGGTGACGCAGTAACGACTTAGGCGTCATAACAATCAGTGGACGACGAAGTGGTCGAACTGATTGACGACGAAGCATAGCGTAAACTTGTGCCGGAGTAGACGGAACACAGACTTGCATGTTGTGATCAGCACATAGTTGCAGAAAACGCTCTAAGCGTGCTGAACTATGCTCTGGACCTTGACCTTCGTAGCCATGTGGTAACAAAATTGTCAGACCACATAAACGGCCCCACTTTTGCTCACCAGAACTTAAAAATTGGTCAAATACAACTTGTGCACCGTTGGCAAAGTCACCAAATTGCGCTTCCCAAAGTACTAATGACGTAGGCTCAGCTGTTGCATAACCATATTCAAAAGCAACGACAGCTTCTTCAGATAAAACAGAGTCGAATACTTGGAAAGTACCTTGATCTTCACTTAAGTGCTGTAGAGGTGTATAAGTAGCACCATCTGATTGACTGTGAACAACAGCATGACGATGAAAGAATGTTCCACGACCTGAATCTTGACCCGTCAAACGGATGTCAGTACCTTCAGTTGCAATTGTTGCATAAGCAAGTGTTTCTGCCATACCCCAATCAAGAGGCTTCTCACCAGAAGCCATTAACTTACGATCATCGTAAATCTTTTTAACGCGTGACTGTGCTTTATATTGCTCAGGGTAAGAAGCAATTTTCTCACCAAGTGCCTTAAGCTCTTCAACAGGTACGCTGGCATCGTAATCAACATCCCATTCATGACCAACATACTTTGCCCAATCTGAAGAATGTGATGTCTCTGGCTGAATTTCTGAAACAACACAATTTCCTTCATCTAATGCGTTACGATACTCATCGGCTAAGGCTTTTATTTCTTGTTCAGAAAAAGAACCTTCAGCAATAAGTTGATCGGCATAGATTAAACGTGGAACTGGATGCTTTTTAATTTTTTGGTACATTAAAGGCTGCGTAGCATTAGGCTCATCAGCTTCGTTGTGACCATGGCGACGGTAACACACTAAATCGATTACTACGTCACGCTTAAACTGGTTTCTGAAATCCAGTGCAAGTTGAGTAACAAATGCAACTGCTTCAGGGTCATCAGAATTAACGTGGAAGATAGGTGACTGAACCATTTTAGCAATATCAGTACAGTAATCAGTAGAGCGTACGTCGTCTTGTTTTGATGTAGTAAAACCAACTTGGTTATTTACAACAATACGAATACTACCACCACAACTAAACGCGTTAGTTTGTGATAAATTAAATGTTTCTTGTACAACACCTTGACCTGTAACCGCAGAATCACCATGAATTGTGATTGGTAGCGCTTTAATACCAGAGCTATCACCTAAGCGATCTAAACGAGCACGAACTGAGCCCATAACTACTGGATTTACAATTTCAAGATGAGACGGGTTAAACGCAAGCGCCATATGAACATTGCCACCTTTAGTAGCAAAGTCAGATGAATAACCCATGTGGTATTTAACATCACCAGAACTTAATGTTTCTTTGTGTTTACCAGCAAACTCATCAAACAACTCTGATGGATTTTTACCTAGTACGTTCACAAGCACATTTAAACGACCACGGTGAGCCATACCAATAACAGCTTCTTGTTGGCCGCTTTCACCAGCGCGGTGAATAAGCTCTTTTAACATTGGAACTAATGCATCGCCACCTTCAAGTGAGAAACGCTTGGCACCTGGGAACTTAGCCCCTAAATATTTTTCAAGACCATCAGCTGCCGTTAATCCTTTTAGGATACGCAGCTTTTCTTCTTTTTCGAATTTAGGCCTAGACTGAACAGATTCTAAACGCTGTTGTAACCAACGTTTTTCTTCTGTCGATGTGATGTGCATATACTCAGCGCCAATCGAACCACAATATGTAGTTTTTAGTGCTTGGTATAGTTCACCTAAAGGCATAGTATCGCGGCCAACGGCAAACGATCCTACATTAAATTCGCGGTCAAAATCAGCTGCTGATAAGTCGTGGTAATCTAGCTCTAAATCTCGTACACGTTCTCGTTCCCAAATACCTAATGGATCTAGGTTTGCATTTTGGTGTCCACGAAAACGGAAAGCATTAATAAGTTGTAGAACTTTAACCTGTTTAAGGTCACCGCCACTACCCTCTGCTACCACTACTTCTCTATGCTTGTTTTTGGCAAGCTGTGCAAACTGCGCTCGAACTTCTGAATGTTTTACTTCAACATCCACACCATCAACTTTAGGTAATTGTTCGAACACTTCTCGCCATTCTTCTGGCACAGAAGTCGCATCGTCTAAATACGCTTCATAAAGCTCTTCTACATAAGCAACGTTACCGCCGTTTAAATGTGAAGATTCTAGCCATGCCTTCATCACACCTTCGTGCATTTATAAGCCCTTTTCTTTAGCGCAGAAATTAATAGTTATCATAACAAGATGGCTAATAATCTGTATTAGCCATCTTACGTTTACTAAGTAATCAAACCGCTCGGTTTAATAACATAGATTTGATTTGCCCAATTGCTTTAGTCGGGTTAAGACCCTTAGGACAAACGCTAACACAGTTCATGATACTGTGGCAACGGAACACACTGAACGCATCGTCTAAATCCGCTAAACGTTCTTCAGTTGCTGTATCTCGGCTATCAGCCAAGAAACGGTAAGCGTGAAGAAGCCCTGCTGGACCAATGAACTTGTCTGGATTCCACCAGAACGAAGGACACGATGTCGAACAACATGCACACAAAATACACTCATAAAGCCCATCTAATTTATCACGCTCTTCGATGGTTTGAAGACGTTCGCCTGCAGCAGGCTGATCATTAATTAAATAAGGTTTTACTTTTTCGTATTGAGTGTAGAACTGACTCATGTCAATAACAAGGTCACGAACCACAGGTAAACCTGGTAATGGGCGTACTACGATTTTACCTTTGCCATTTTTTTGTAGCGTAGATAAAGGAGTAATACATGCTAAACCATTTTTACCATTCATGTTAACACCATCAGATCCACACACACCTTCACGGCATGAACGACGGAAAGATAATGTAGGATCTTGTTCTTTTAAAAGAATAAGTGCATCCAACACCATCATGTCGTGACCTTCCTCAGTTTGCAAGGTGTATTCTTGCATACGAGGAGCGTTGTCAACATCTGGATTATAACGATAAACTGAAAATTGTACTTGTGCCATCGTCTATCTCCTAGTAAACACGTGCTTTAGGTGGGAAAGCTTCACGCGTTTTAGGCGCATAGTTTACATCACGCTTGCTCATTTCATCCGTTACAGGATTAAATACTGAGTGACATAACCAGTTTTCGTCATCACGATCTGGGTAGTCAAAGCGAGAATGTGCGCCACGGCTTTCTGTACGGAAGTTTGCAGCTACTGCAGTTGAGTAAGCTGTTTCCATTAAGTTATCTAGTTCAAGACATTCGATACGCTGCGTATTGAAGTCTGATGATTTATCATCAAGACGAGCATGTTGCAGGCGTTCACGAATTTCTTTAAGTTCTTGAAGACCTGCAGCCATTGAGTCACCTTCACGGAATACCGAGAAGTTAAGCTGCATACATTGTTGTAGGTCTTTTTTGATTTGAACTGGATCTTCACCTTGGCCAGCCGTTGAATTTTCCCAACGATTGTAACGTGCAAGAGACGCTTCTAAGTCTGATTCTGAAGCAGCTTTAGATATTTCAACGTCATTTAGGTACTTACCTAAGAAGTTACCCGCAGCACGACCAAACACAACTAAATCAAGTAATGAGTTACCACCTAAGCGGTTTGCACCGTGTACAGATACACATGCAATCTCACCTACTGCAAATAAACCTTGAACTACTGTTTCGTTGCCTTGAGCATCGATTTGTAGCGCTTGTCCATTTACATTAGTAGGAACACCACCCATCATATAATGACACGTTGGAATTACTGGAATTGGCTCTTTTGCAGGGTCAACGTGAGCAAATGTTTTAGCAAGGTCACATACGCCAGGAAGACGTAAGTTAAGTGTTTCTTCACCTAAGTGGTCAAGTTTTAACTTAAGATGTGGACCCCAAGGACCATCACAACCACGACCTTCACGGATTTCAGTCATCATTGAACGTGCAACAACGTCGCGAGACGCTAAGTCTTTTGCGTTTGGTGCGTAACGTTCCATGAAGCGTTCGCCATCTTTATTTAAAAGATAACCGCCTTCACCACGACAACCTTCAGTTACTAGCGTACCAGCACCTGCGATACCCGTTGGGTGGAACTGCCACATTTCCATGTCTTGCATAGAAATACCAGCACGTGTTGCCATACCAACACCGTCACCAGTGTTAATGTGAGCATTAGTGGTTGATGCGAATATACGACCTGCACCACCAGTAGCTAATACAACAGCTTTAGATTTGAAGAAGGTAACTTCACCTGTCTCAATCTCAATTGCAGTACACCCTACCACATCACCATTATCGTTTTTAACTAAATCAAGTGCATACCATTCAGAGAATACATTTGTTTTGTTTTTAACGTTTTGTTGATATAGAAGGTGTAATAGCGCGTGACCAGTACGGTCAGCAGCTGCTGCAGTACGTGCGGCTTGTTCACCACCAAAGTTTTTCGATTGACCACCGAAAGGACGTTGGTAAACACGGCCATTTTCAAAACGAGAAAATGGTAAACCCATGTTTTCTAATTCGGTAATCGCTTCTGGGCCAGTTTGACACATGTATTCAATAGCGTCTTGGTCACCGATAAAATCGGAACCTTTAACGGTATCGTACATATGCCATTCCCAGTTGTCTTCGTGTGAATTACCAAGCGCTACTGTAATACCACCTTGTGCAGATACAGTGTGTGAGCGAGTTGGAAATACTTTAGAAATTAATGCACACGTTTTGCCAGATTCAGTAATTGCTAAAGCAGCGCGCATACCTGCACCACCTGCACCAATTACTACGGCGTCAAATTCACGAACAGAATATTTCACTTAAACACCCCATAATACAATTAGACCAATAGCTACGTACGCAACGGCCATTAGGTTTAATATAAAACCTAAAACAGCACGTAACTTCGCACACTTAACATAGTCTGTAAGAACTTGCCAAAGGCCAATGCGGGTATGAACCATAACGCACACAAGGGTAATTAATGTAAACCCTTTCATTGCTAGGTTAGAGAAGAGGCCTGTCCAGGCTTCGAAAGTGACTTCTGGCGTCGCTAAAAAATAGCCGATAATAAAAATCGCATACGCGCTGATTATTAATGCCGTGGTACGTAAAGATACGAAATCTTGTACACCATCACGTTTAAGAGTTGCTTGATTTAAAACCATATCCACACCCCTGCCAATACGGCAAACACAACACCAAGAGCCATTGAAACTTTAGCGCTGAGGTTACCTGATTCAAGTTCTTCCCAATGTCCCATATCCATAATCATATGACGGATACCACCAATAAGGTGATAACCTAATACAGAAACAGTGCCCCAAGCTATAAATTTGGCAATGAATCCGTTAAACAGACCCTTGACGAATTCAAAACTTTCAGCTGAAGAGAGAGACTCAGACCAAGCCCAAATGACAAACGTTAAAGCAAAAAACAATGCAACACCGGTGACGCGGTGGAATATTGACGCTTTAGCCGTTGCCGGCATAGATATAGTTGTTAGATCTAGATTTACAGGTCTTTGCTTTTTCACAGTTACTTGCCCATCTTGCTCGCAGTGGAGCTCATCTACTTGCTTTTCTAAAAACCCACCAAATATTACTGGTGGAACTATCAAAGTAAACGTATTAAAACAGTTAAAGTTCACATTTAAGCAAAAGTTAAGCTGTAAAAAAATGTTTACCCAAATACAATGCGGTTTAAAACCACTGTTAGTATATATACCCACAGGGCTTTTTACAATTCTTGTTTATTTATAGATGTTTGCGAATTAGCCAATGGTATTATATTTAATTAATACAGAATATTTATTATACATATATGCATAATGTTTATAAAAATTGACTTTACACCCCTCTTTCACGTTAAAATGCGAAGATGTGCTTAAAACAGATTTCAGAACTTTAAAAATCTAAAAATCAGAATAGATATCTTAATAGGAGATACATAACGATGGCAGATAAAAAAGCCACAGTCCAAATTGATGGGCTAGATCCAATCGAACTTCCAATTTATCAAGGCACTGCTGGCCAAGATGTAATCGACGTACGTACGTTAGGTTCACATGGTCACTTTACTTATGACCCAGGTTTCATGTCGACTGGTTCTTGTGAATCTGCAATCACCTACATTGATGGTGGTAAAGGCATTTTACTTCACCGCGGTTACCCAATCGAACAATTAGCTGACGACTCAAACTACATTGAGTTATGTTATTTACTGTTAAATGGTGAATTACCTTCTAAAGAGCAATACGAAGTTTTTAAGAATGAAATCACTACAAGCACTATGCTTGACGAGAAGATTGCTAACTTTTTCCAAGGTTTCCGCTTTGACGCTCACCCAATGGCAATGCTTTGTGGTGTAGTGGGTGCGTTATCATCTTTTTATCATGAAGACCTTGATATTACTGATGCAGAACAACGTAAAACAAGCGCAGTTAAGCTAGTTGCTAAGTTACCAACTATTGCTGCAATGGCTTATAAAACAAACATCGGCCAACCGTTTGTATACCCACGTAATGATTTAAGTTATGCAGAAAATTTCTTACATATGATGTTCTCTGTACCTGCTGAAGAATACAAAGTTAACCCTATAACAGCTAAAGCAATGGATAAAATATTCATGCTTCATGCTGACCATGAACAAAATGCATCAACGTCTACAGTACGTCTTGCAGGTTCGTCTGGTGCTAACCCATACGCTTGTATTGCTGCTGGTATTGCTTCTCTTTGGGGCCCTGCTCACGGCGGCGCTAATGAAGCATGTTTAAACATGTTAGAAGAAATCGGTTCTGTTGACCGTATCGATGAATATGTAGCAAAAGCTAAAGATAAAGCTGACCCGTTCCGCCTTATGGGCTTTGGCCACCGTGTTTACAAAAACTTTGACCCACGCGCTACAGTAATGCGTCAAACGTGTCATGAAGTTTTAGCTGAGCTTAATATCCAAGATCCATTGCTTGATATTGCAATGAAACTTGAGAAAATCGCGCTAGAAGACCCGTACTTCGTAGAGAAGAAATTGTACCCTAACGTTGATTTCTACTCAGGTATTATCTTAAAAGCGATTGGTATTCCAACAAGCATGTTCACTGTTATTTTTGCAATGGCACGTACTGTTGGTTGGATCACTCACTGGGACGAGATGTTATCTCAACCTGGTCATAAGATAAGCCGCCCTCGTCAGCTTTATACTGGTTACACTGCACGTGACTACGTATCAACTGATAAGCGCTAATCCGCTTTAGTATTGTTTGAATTTTTTAAAAGGCCGCTTTGCGGCCTTTTTTATTATTTGTTACTTGAGAATAATAAAAAAGTGTCTACAATTCTCGCCTTAAAATGACTACATTGATGAAGCTAATGACTGTTTTAGAGTTTGACATAAATAAAATTCGAAGTGACTTCCCTACCTTAAATCAAACTATAAACGGCTGCCCGCTTGTTTATTTAGACTCAGCTGCAACCTCGCAAAAGCCTCAATCAGTTATTAATGCAATTACTGAGTTTTATACTTCTCAAAACGCAAATGTACACCGTGGCCGTCACTCGCTCAGCGAACAAGCTACTAATTTATACGAGCAAGCACGAGATAAAATGGCTCAGTATTTTAATGTGTTCAGCAACGAGATTGTTTGGACAAAAGGCGCTACAGAGGCAATAAACTTGGTCGCTAACGGCTTAAAAAAGCGTTTAGATAAAAGTCATACCATAATGATATCTCCACTTGAGCATCACGCAAACATAGTGCCTTGGCAAATAGTGAGTCAACAAACAGGAGCTAAGTTAGTATCGCTGCCGCTTAATAAAAATGGCACATTAAACACGCAAGAATGCTGTGAATTTATAAAACAAATAAGGCCTACCCTATTAGCTATTACACAAGTATCTAACACACTTGGTAATATCACTGACTTATCGCCATTGATTAGAGTAGCAAAAGAGGTAAATTCACTTGTTTTAGTCGATGGTGCGCAAGGTGCACTGCATTTAAAGCCTGATTTACGGAAATTAAACTGTGATTTTTATGTCTGCTCAAGCCATAAAATGCTTGGTCCAACAGGCTTAGGTGTACTTTATGGTCGATATGAGGAATTAAACGCCTTAGATATATATCAATCAGGCGGTGAAATGATCGATAAAGTATATTTAACCCACAGTACTTATCGCCCAGCACCTGCAAAATTTGAAACCGGCACACCGAATATTTCCGGCGTTTTAGGCTTTAGTGCTGCATTAGACTATTTAAATGAATTAGACCACGGTAAAATTCAGCGCTACGAGCAAAAATTATTTAATTATGCAGCAAAAAAATTGGTAATGATTGAGGGTATTACAATATATAGCAACCTATCTGACAATATTGGTACGCTCTGTTTTAACTTTAATAATGAACATCCTTACGATTTGGCAACTTTACTTGACGGATATGGGGTTGCGGTAAGGAGCGGACACCATTGTACACAACCTTTAATGGCACATTTAGGCGTTAATGGAACAGTTAGAGCTAGTTTAACCTTTTACAATACCTTTGAAGATGTAGATATATTTATCCATTCGCTTAAAAAATGTATCGCTTTATTGGATTAAACGTCACTTTAATAGAATTAATTAGGATAACTCATGACAAATACGTTTAAAAAAGTCACTGAATCTATAAAAAATGCACCCGCTTGGCAGCAAAAATATCGTGAAATAATGCTGTTGGGTAAAACATTACCTATATTACCAGAATCGCTGAAAATTGATGATGCCCTTGTACCAGGCTGCGAAAGTAAAGTGTGGATGTTTGTAGAGTTTGATTTAACAGAGAGCTCTTTAGTCGTTATAGGTGACTCAGATACACGTATTGTAAAAGGCTTACTAGCCTTAATATTAGCGCTGTATAACGGTTTAACACCAGAGCAGGTAATTAAAATTGATGCGTATGAAGAGTTTGAAAAATTAGGCTTAATTAGTCACTTAAGCCCTTCTCGTGGCAATGGAATTAAAGCCATGATTGAAAAAATAAAAACCATGGCACAACAAAAAGTGCTCTAAGCTCTATCACAATCAAGCGTTGTAAGTAGACGCTGCTTTTTATCCAAATATTTTCGAACAGCTTTTGCCGCAACAAAAAAGCCGAAGCTTCCTGTGATCATAGTCACAGATCCAAAACCGTTATTACAGTCCATATTCATCGAGCCATCAGCACTTTGCTTAGCATGACATACACTGCCATCGCTTCCTGGGTAAACCAATTGCTCTGTTGAGTAAACACAATCAATATTGAACTTACGCTTAGGGTTATTACTAAAATTATACTGCTTGCGCAAAATATAGCGCACTTTTGCAAGTAATGGGTCTTGCGTAGTTTTAGCTACATCACCAAAAGTTATTTGGCTAGGATCAGTTTGCCCGCCAGCACCACCGGTTGTAATTATAGGGAGTTTATTACGTTTACAATGCGCTATTAATGCCGCCTTTTCTTTAACTGCATCAATACAATCAATCACATAATCAAAACCTTGAATATGTTCTTGAATATTATCAAGTGTAATAAAATCATCTATTACATTAATTTGGCATTCTGGGTTAATAAGCTCGCAGCGCGCTTTCATTGCATCGACTTTAGCTTGACCAATAGTGCCCGTTAACGCATGAATTTGCCTATTTACGTTAGTGGCGCAAATATCATCCAAATCAATCAATGTTATTTTACCAACACCAGTACGCGCGAGCGCTTCAGCCGCCCAGCTTCCTACACCACCAATACCTACTACACAAAAGTGTGCTTCTTGAAGCCAATCAAACTGTTGATGACCATATAAACGTTTAATACCACCAAAACGTATATCTGTAACTTTTTCGCTCATTTACCAATCCAGTTGCCATGGCGATTGCCATGCTTGAAAATCTTGATGTTTAATTAACGCCAAATACTCATCACCACTATCGGGTAATAAAGTTAGCTGTATTTGTTCACCTTGCCATAAAAAGCTTAACGCATATGCATGTAAATAGGTACGATTAGAAGGCGTGCCTGAATACATTGCATCGCCAAAAATAGCTGCGCCCACACTTTTTAGTGCCACTCTTAATTGATGCGTCTTTCCTGAATAAGGTTTTAAAATATACCCTCTAAATCCTGGCTTATAACTCAGAGAATAGAATCGGGTGATTGCAGGGTTAAGTGTACTCGTTAGTAACTTAAATGAGCCACGGCGAGATTTAGCCATATCGCCTTTTATCCACCCTTGCTTCTTTTTAGGTTTAGCATCACTAATCGCTAAATAAAATTTATTAATCGCATGCTCAGTAAACATAACAGTAAAGGCGGCTGCAGAGGCTTTGTTTCTTGCTAAAATAATAAGCCCTGATGTCACTTTATCTAAACGATGAACACCATAAAGTTTTTGCGATAATTGTTGTTCGGCTAACACAACAAAACCAGGCCCCTCCTCTGAATGAAAATTAAGACCTGCTGGCTTTTCTAAAATATAAAAATCGTTATGTGTATAAACAACGTTTAATATCTTACTTACTTGCTCACTCACACGTTTTTACTTTTAATATGCGCTATCACTTTAGCTAAGTCATCGGGCGTATCGACACCTGCATGGGGAGCTATTTGAGCTTGTTCTATTTTGATTTTATAACCATGATACAAAACACGTAACTGCTCAAGCGATTCAAGCAATTCAAGTGGTGATACACTCAGTTCTATATATTGTTTAATAAAACCCGCTCTGTACGCATAAATACCTACATGGCGTTGGAACGGTGATAAATTAAGAGCCGTGCTATCATCCATCATTGTATTTCTATCAAACGGTATACTTGCACGAGAGAAATACAGGGCATTTTTATTTATATCACTCACCACTTTAACGGCATTAGGATTAAATACTTCATCACGCTCTTCAATAGCAACACTTAACGTTGCCATTGGTGCTGTTGAATCACTTAATAGCGCAGCAACTTGAGATACGTTTTCTGGTGCAAGTAATGGCTCATCGCCTTGTACGTTAACCACAATTGTATCGTTATCAAGTTTAAGTAAATCAACTACTTCTGCTAACCGTTCAGTACCAGACTGGTGATCTTCGCGAGTCATTACTACGTCGCTAGTAAATAAACTTACTGCATCAAATACTTTTTGATGATCGGTTGCTACAATAACTTTGCTAGCACCTGATAAACATGCTTTTTCGTAAACATGTTGAACCATTGGCTTACCGCATATATCGGCAAGTGGTTTTCCTGGTAGTCGGGTTGATGCAAAACGCGCAGGTATAACAACTACGAATTCCACTTTTCAACCTCTTCTAAAGATAACTCACGCGCTTCATTTTCAAGCAATACTGGAATATCATCTTTTACAGGATAAGCAAGTTTAGCTGCCGTGCTAATTAGTTCGTTATTTTCTCTATCAAAACGTAATTTACCCTTGCCTACTGGGCAAGCAATTATCTCGAGTAGTTTTGTATCAAAGGCCATTGAGTATTCCTTTTTCTTTTAATAATGAATTTAGTTTATTTATAACGCTATCGGTAGGTTGTGCATCTACTGGTAAATAATACCAATTAAGTTTGGCAAAGGGCTGACATTTAACGGCGTCTTTTTCGGTCATTATAATGTAATCATCGCCAAACTGGGCAAAATCATCGGCTGTATAAGCATAGTGATCTTTAAAATGATGAGTCGATAATAACGTAATGCCTTGTGCTTCAAGTGAGTTTTCAAACCGTTTAGGATTACCAATTGCACTTATTGCATGTGCATGAGTCACTGTGTGTTTTACATCATCACTTGAATTAACTAATCGTAAGTTACTTACTTTTAGCGTGTAGCTATTATTAGCCTCACCACCATTTTCAATTACTATATCCACATTTTGTAAGCGTTTAGTTGTTTCGCGAAGTGGCCCTGCTGGCATAACAAAGCCATTACCAAAACGGCGTTCACTATCAACAATACAACACTCAATGCTACGTGGCATTTTATAATGCTGCATTCCGTCATCAGAAATAATGACATCTAGCGTATAGTTATTTTCTAATAAATCGATATTGTGTTGTCTATTAGGACCAACCGCTATCGGGCATTTTAAACGGTGGTATAAAAGTACAGGCTCATCTCCAGCCTGTTGGGCGTTAACAACTGAAGTGACTAACAGCGGGTAATTATCTGATTGCCCACCGTAGCCTCTACTAATAATACCCACTGATAGACCTTGCTCGGTCAAATACTCATACAACCACAAAACAAAAGGTGTTTTACCATTGCCGCCTACACTTATATTGCCGACTACAATAACAGGCGTTTTACACTCAAACGCTTTAATTATTTTAGCGCTGTACAAGCATTTTCGAAATGTCGATACAATCCAAAACAGAGCACTCAATGGTAATAACAATAAAGTAATTAGACCAAATGGTTTATACCAACTTTGTTCTATTTTGCTCACGCCTGATCACCAAACTGCATTTTGCAAAGGGCTGAATACGTACCGTCATTTGCTAATAAACTATTGTGATCGCCACTTTCTATTACACGACCGTTATCAATAACATAAATTCGGTCACTGTTTTCAATAGTAGATAAGCGATGCGCAATAACAATTGAGGTTTTGTCTTTCATTAGCGTTTCTAACGCTTGCTGAATAAGCTTTTCAGACTCTGTATCAAGTGCTGATGTTGCTTCATCTAAAATCAAAATAGGTGCATCTTTTAATATTGCACGCGCTATCGCTATACGCTGGCGTTGACCACCAGAAAGCATTACGCCATTTTCACCTACCATGGTGTTTAATTGTTCTGGAAGATCTTTAACAAACTCCCAAACATGCGCTTGTTTTGCTACTTGTACTAATTCGTCATTAGTTACATCATGCTTTATGCCATAACAAATATTGTTAGCAATCGTATCGTTAAATAACACGACTTGCTGAGAAACCAAAGCAAATTGGCGACGCAAATCTGTTAATTTATAATCCTGCAGGGCTATGCCATCAAGTAATATTTCACTCGGCAGATCTAAATCATAGTAACGTGGTAATAAATTAGAAATAGTTGATTTACCCGAGCCTGAGCGCCCTACTAAGGCAATACTTTCACCCGCTTTAATCGTTAGCGACAAATCGTTTAATACGGCTTCATCTTTAGTTGGGTACTTAAAGGTTACATTTTTAACTTCAATTAACCCTTTAACTTTATCAACAGCGACTGTGCCAGTATCTTTCTCTACATTTTCATCAAGTATTAAAAATATACTTTGAGATGCAGAAATGCCACGTTGCATATCGCTATTAACATTAGCCAATTGTTTAAGTGGGCGCAGCAACATCATCATTGATGATATCAAAACAACAAAATCCCCAGAGCTTATAGTATCAATCATAGAAGGCATCGATACCACCCATAAAATAACAGCCATAGCACTTGCGGCGAGTATTTGAATAATGGATACACTTAAGGCTTTTGTCGCATCCATTTTAATGCGCTGCTGACGGTTATGATTATTAATTTTAGAAAATTTATTTATTTCTTGCTCTTGTCCACCAAACCCGTGAATTACTTTATGTCCGCTAAGCATTTGTTCAGAGCTACGTGTAACCTGCCCCATAGCTGATTGGATACTTTTAGAAATATGGCGAAAACGTTTCGATACAACCGCTACAATAATAGCGACAAGAGGGATGATGACTAGAAATATAAGTGAGAGCTTCCAACTGGTATAAAACATTACACCAAGTAAAAAGACGACAAAGGCCCCTTCACGTACAACAATAAGTAGCGCTTTAGTTATTGCTTGTTGAACTTGCTCTGTGTCAAAAGTGATTTTTGAAATTAAATCGCCCGTAGAGTTTTTGTCATGAAAAGAAACGGGTAAATGCAATATGTGCTCAAATAACTCTTGGCGTAAAGATCGTACAACTTGTGAACCTACATAGCTTAAACAATACGATGACATAAAATTAAAAATACCACGCCCAATCACCAGTGCAATAACAACAAATGGAGCATACTTTAATACATCGCTGTTTCGTTGGTTCAAACCTTCATCAATAAATGGTTTCATTAATTGAATAAATAGCGCATCCATTCCTGAATAGCCAATCATTCCTATAATAGCGACGAAGGCTACACTCTTATATGCACCGACGTAAGAAATTAACCGTTTATAAATTTGTGTAGTACTTTGATCCATAACACTCTCTTCATACAATTACAGACTCTATTGTATCCTTAGGGACACTAAAACAAAACGTCAATTTTTGATAAACCAGTAACTTTCATCCTCTCGAGCCGCTTTTACTCGAACATTATCATTGTAAAATTCAATACTTATTTGTCCTTGTTGACCTGTCACATATTGAGTTGCATTTATTTTTTCGTAACGATCAACAACCTCCTCCTTCGGGAAGTGCCATTGTCCTTTGTAAGCACTAGAATGAATAACAATTTTAGGATTTACAGCACTTATAAACTCATTACTAGACGATGTATCGCTACCATGATGTGGGCTTAGCATAACGGTACTTTTTAAAAAATAGTTCTCTTGCAATAATTGCAACTCTCGTTGTTTAGATATATCACCCGTTAATAAAACACTGTGGGTTTTATCAGCAACACGAATAACGCATGAATCATCATTCTCATTTTTGAAGTTTAACGTTTTAAAGCTTTCAATTTGAAGGCCAAAAATATCTATTTTGGTTACTTTGCAAGTGTCTTGTAAGTTATGGGGATGAAATGTGGTAAAACGAGTTTCGTAGCCTGCTTTTATAAAATGCTCTACCCCCCCCGCATGATCGTTATCTTCATGACTTAAAATAGCTGTTGATACAGTAAGATTGTTTGACTCAATAAAGGGCAGTAAAATACTACGGGTACGACTAAAACGATTGAAATAACTAGGCCCAAAATCATAAATTAGTGCATGTTTATCTTTTTCTATTAGCACCATTAATCCATGTCCTACATCAAAAACATGTAATTGCCATTTTGGCTTATCCACTATTAAGTAGTTAAACAATATGACACTTAATGGAACACCTGCTAGCCATTTATATGGGACTAAATAAAAAATCGAAATAGTAATGTATGAAAAAACAACAACAATAGCGTCAATATTACCTATATTTAACCAACGAATATAACTAGGTATTTTCAATAGCCATTCGAATAAATAACTTAAGCCTTCATCAAAAACACTAATAATCATGCCTATATCAAGTAAGCTGCTAATAAATGTGATAATAATTAGACAAGGCATAACGACTAAAGAAAGTAATGGGATAGCAATTAAGTTCAGTACTAAACCAACTAAGCTCACGCCATTAAAGAAGTATAATGAAACTGGTAATAAACCAATAAATAAAGCAATTTGAACGACAGTTAATGCAACGACCTTATTTAGAAATGATGTATTAAAAATCGGTATTTGCTTAACAACTAGAAATATAATAACCACAGCAATAAACGAGAAATACAGCCCAGCGTTTAATACATTAAAAGGATTAATTATAAGCAGAATAACAAGTGCATATAAAATACTTCGCCAACGTAATGGTTGTTTTGCCAAAAAGTAGAGTGCTAAATAACACCCAAGCATGATTAAGGCGCGTGTAGCTGAAACTAAAAAGTCACTCAAATATACATAGAAAAACGATCCAATAAAGCCAACTAGACTATAAACAACAGACAGGTTTTTAGTCTGCTCACCAGCGTATTTTATTTGTTTAAATAAAAATCGCGTAATTACATAGCAAAAACCAAATATTAACCCGATGTGTAATCCGGATATTGCCAGTAAATGGCTCAACCCCAATGATTGCATTAATTGCTTATCTGTAAAGCTCATTAACGACTTATCACCCGTTAATAGTGCATAATATAGCCATCTAAGTTTTGTATTACTGTAAGTCCTTTTTATATATTCCCTATAATTTATAAGGTGGTTGTGTTTTTTATTACGCGCAACAATAAGTTCTTTATTGAGTATTTTTCCTTTAAAAAATATCCGTTGTGTAAAAGCATATCTCTCGTTATCAAATACATTAAAATTTTTAGTACTTCGAAAGTTTTTTATAGCTATTGTTGCTTTAAAAGTATCACCAACAAAAAGTATTTGTTCAGAATTCACACTTAGCATTGCACTCGGTGCCCTAAAATATGCGTATTGAGCAGTATCAAATTCTATTATTTTTACTCTTATGTATTGAGGTTGCTTATTTGAAATTATATCTTCGACAATTAGCTCAGTTGCATATGCATACTTTTCATCCTGTTTTGGGCTTTCAAAATTATAAAAAGTATAATAATGCAGTGATACACAACAAATAGCGCAAATAAAGCCTAACAATACATTTAAAAACGGCTTAAAATACAAACTCACAATAAGGACTGATATTGTGAATATTATAAATTCGAGAGTTTGATAATAAAATACGGTTGCGATACAGCCAATTACAAACCCAAGACTTATCCACACTGATGTAAATGGTTGCTTTAAATGGCTAAAAAAACGATCCAAAGATTTTTACCTGATCCAAATAAAATTAGACATCATAAATATCTAAGAATTTTTGGGCACCTTTTGCAAGATGCAAATCTTTGGCACTTAAATAGACGGTCCGCTCGAGGAGCATTTGCTGTTGGGCTATTTTTTGCTTTCATCCCTGTTCCCTTTCAAATGGTCTTAGCCGCAGCTGGAGCTATAGTATTTAGAGTTAACTTACCTATTTCGGTTGCTTTAGTTTGGCTTACAAATCCATTAACTATGCCCCCTATATTCTACGGTTCGTATTTAGTTGGTACATTAATTTTAAACCAGCCAGAGCAACACTTTGCCTTTGAACCTAGCTGGGCTTGGTTTCTAGAAAGTATAGAAACTATTGGACCCGCTTTTTTAATTGGCTCATTGGTATGCGCCTCTATCGCGAGCATAATTGCTTACTTTAGTATAGATATTATTTGGCGACGTTCGGTAGTCAAAGCGTGGGCAACACGCAACAAATAACCAAATATTTATAAGCTCTAATTACTATAGACGAAAAAAATCCCAACTTAATGAAGTTGGGATTTTTTTATGCGAATCACTTTAGTTAATTAAAAACGGAATATACGTCTTATGCCAACTAAGGGGAGTAATAATAATGTGAACCAAGGAAAGCTCGCAGAGTTACGTTCATAAACTTCTGCTTCAGGAGGTGCACAGTTTTCAACTTCACCATTAGCAATAGGAGTTAACTTTACTGCAACTGCGACACTTTCAAATTCAATATTGCCTTCAATATCAGTAACAATTCCACCTAACGAATCACGTTTTTCAACTGTTTTGGTTGCTACACCAAAAATCTCATTATTTTCGTTAATTACTTTAGCTTCAGCCATTGTATAAGCATAATTTGTCTCACCATCAGTTTCATAGCATGGTAATAAGTCATTTAGGTTGGTTATTTTATCTTCGCCAATCTTATATACAAATGCCTCTTTACGACGTGAGCTATCTGAAACACCTACCTCACCTTCCCCAACAATATAACCTTGGCTATTTATATCATTACCATAAGAACTTGAACTAGAAAAATAGTCAGTAGGAAATACCGTATTGCCTGTTGCTATATCATGATAAAAAAACTTATTTCGAAGTGTTCCTTCAATTCGTTTAATAGCATAACCCGTAATAACATCATTATTACTTATTGCTAATGCTTTACCGCCTTGCCAATCATCTTCTTGATTTATAAAATCAACTACCGCACCATCTTTATAATAAACGGGCATGGTTAATATAATGTCATCATCTTTGTAGTATCGCGTATGCGATGAACCTACAGCAACACCATTACTATTAACCGCAAGTGCAGTACTTATAAATGCATCATCTTCAGTTTCACCTTCATCAGGTGTCAGTGCTAAACCAAGCTCTTCGACAGAAGTAATATTTAACGATTCATCAAGTTCCCATTTTACAGCACGCTTATTAAATAAGCCTCGTGATATATTAGAATTTAATAAATTAACACATACTGATATAGGTTCATCTTCATTATCACAACTATCTTCAATATTTTCTAACCTATCCGCTGGAATATCTATTGATATATTTCCAACAACCGTGTATCCGCTGTTTGTCTTTATAATATCGTTAGCACGACTTGTACCGCCATGTTCATTAAACTCAGGGATTAACGGAACTTGTAAACCATCTGCGCCAATTACGATGCCTCGTTCAATAAATTCATGAGTGAACCATGTTTCAGCTTCGTCATCTCCATCAGGAGTGAATAAAACTTTATCGTAGGGTGCACTGCCCCAACCAACTGAAACACCATCTTCGCTAACAGCATTATACAAATTCGTAGTAGAGCGCGTTAATCCATCGTAATCAACTGAAGCTATATCAAATAAAGGCTGCTCTGTTAAAGTAGAATCATTAAAATTAACGCCTATTAATGAACTTATTTTCTGATACTCAAAATTTGTAGAAATCGATGATAAAAAGCTAATCATAAAACTATGAGCGTCAGAGTTAGTCGCAACAGCATCATTGTTTTCGATATCATCAAGCGTAAAGGTAATTACTTTATCGCTTAACTCAAATGCATCTTCTGTATTACTGTAACTATTCTTGATAATACTTTCTGAAAAATCTATATAGCTTGTATCAATTGGTAAATTATATAAACCATTAGCGACACCAATAATATGGCCGCTTTCACTAACATCGGTAACGTAAGAGTGTTTAGCGTTTTCAGAAGACCCTAACTCAGTTAATTGATATGTCGCACTTATTGCTGAAGTGCTTAATGTCGCTAAAATACTGGCAGCGAGTAATTTATATTTCATTTTAGTCCTTACTACTGATTCTGTAATTCTTCAAGTTCTTCCCAGCGCTCAAGGGCAGCTTCAAGGTCAGACTCAAGTTGTGCTAAATGGTTCAATGCTTTAGTTGTTACATCACTCTCTTGTTTAAAAAAGTCTGCGTCACTCACTACAGCTTGTTGAGCTTCAATTTCAGCTTCTAGTTTTTCCATTTTATTCGGTAGTTGCTCTAATTCAAGTTTTAATTTGTAAGAGAGTTTATTTGTCTTAGCTGCAGGTTTGGCAGCTGGAGTTACTACTTTTTCAACTTTTTTTACTGGTTGTTGCTGAATTTTTTTTTCTTGTTCAGCTAAGTAACTAACATAGGCTTCATAGTCGCTATAACCACCAACGATATCTGTTACTTTACCATTGCCTTCAAATGCCCATACACTAGAACATGTATTATCAATAAATTCTCGGTCATGGCTTACAATCAGCACTGTACCTTGGTATTGATTAATAATGTCCTCGAGTAACTCTAATGTTTCTATATCCAAGTCATTCGTTGGCTCATCGAGAACAAGTATATTAGATGGTTTTAAAAACAGTTTAGCTAATAGCAGTCTATTTTTTTCACCACCAGAGAGTGCTTTAACCGGTGTACGAGCGCGTGCTGGCGGGAATAAAAAGTCTTGCAAATAACCTAAAACATGACGTGAACGACCGCCCATCATCACTTCTTGTTTACCTTCGGCAACGTTATCTTGAACTGTTGCTTCTTCGTCAAGTTTTTCACGGTACTGATCAAAGTAAGCAAATTCTAAATTAACACCTTGCTTAGTTATGCCGCTATCTGGTTCTAAATCACCAAACATTAGTTTTAATAGTGTTGTTTTACCAATACCATTCGGACCTACTAAGCCGATTCTGTCACCACGCATAACAAGTGTCGAAAAATCATCAGCAATAACTTTGTCTTTAAATGCATGGCAAAGGTGCTGAGCTTCAAATACTAATTTACCAGAGCGGTCTGCTGTTTCAATATTAAAGTCAGTTTTACCAACTTGATCAACACGTTCTTTACGCTCATTACGTAGCTGCTTTAACTCTCTAACACGCCCTTCGTTACGTGTTCTACGCGCTTTAACACCTTGGCGGATCCACGTTTCTTCTTCTGCTAAACGCTTATCAAATAATGCATTTTGCGCTTCTTCTACTTTTAAATCATGCGCTTTTTGCTCTAGATAAGTCGCGTAATCACCTGGGTACGAAATAAGTTTACCGCGATCTAAATCTAAAATACGCGTAGCAACAGCACGAATAAACGCACGGTCATGTGATATAAATACAATGCCGCCTTTAAATTCTTTTAAAAACTGTTCAAGCCACATGACACTTGCCATGTCTAAATGGTTTGTCGGCTCATCTAGTAGCAATAAATCAGGCTCACTTACAAGTGCACGCGCAAGTGCCACTTTGCGTAACCAACCACCAGAAAGGGACTCAAGTTTAGCCTCTGGCGTTAGTTCTAATTGTGTTAAGACTAATTGAATTCGGCTATCAAAGCGCCAGCCATCAGCGGCTTCAAGTTGGTTTGATAAACGTTCAAGCTTGTTTAATAACTTATCAGTACACTGTGTTTGCAATTCGTTACTAACATGATGAAAGTCAATGAGTAAGTTAGCAATTTCTGGCATACCTTGCGCAACGTAATCAAATACAGTGCCACTTGCACCTTTTGGTGGATCTTGCTCTAAGCGAGAAATTCGAATGCCACCGAGTTGATTTATTTCGCCATCATCTAAAACAACTTGTCCATCAAGTACTTTTAGCAGCGTTGACTTGCCCGCGCCATTTCGACCAACAACACACACTCTTTCGCCACTTTCTATAACCGCATCTGCTTTGTTAAGCAAAGCATGTGTACCAAAAGCAAGTTGTGCTTTTAAAATTCTAATTAAATCCATAGTTCTTATTTGCTCTTATTCTGCTTGTGCTAAAAATTCGCGCACAGAGTGTAAGGTAAAAGGCCAATATAATTTCTCGCCTTTTTCACTTTTTAATACAGGAATAGTAATTTGATACTCAGCAATAAGCTGCTCATCAGTCATAATATCAATGAGTAATAACTCACTAGCATCACGAAGTACTTCAGTGATAAGTTGCTCAGCTTGCTCGCACAAGTGGCAACCATCAGTATGATATAAAACCCATTTAGCCATGCGTAATTAGCCAGCTATTATGGATTTTTTTATTACGTTTGAAGTCTGGTGATAGTGTTTTATCTGAGATATTAACGGCTTTTAAGCCTAAACCAATCAGGCCAACTTCATCCATTACAAAACCACGTTTGTTATTAGAGAAAATCAAAGTACCTGATGGACTTAAGATCTTTTTAACCCACGTTAATAATTTAATGTGATCGCTTTGCACATCAAACGCGTCTTTCATACGTTTTGAGTTTGAGAACGTTGGAGGGTCTAAAAATATCAAATCATATTGTGCTGTTGCATGCTCTAACCACTTTAAACAATCTGCTTGTTCAAAACGGTAACGTGTATTACTGATATTGTTTAAATCGAAGTTATCTTGGCCCCATTTCAAATAGGTTTTAGATAAATCAACTGTTGTAATTGCTTTAGCGCCACCAAGTGCAGCATGCACAGAGGCAGTACCTGTGTATGCAAACAAGTTTAAAAAGCGTTTATCTTTTGCATTTTCTTGAATATAACGACGCATTAAACGGTGATCTAAAAATAAACCTGTGTCTAAGTAGTCGAATAAATTAACTTTAAACTTAGCACCAAACTCTTCAACTATCATAGTTCGGTTTTGTTTAGACATAGCGGTATACTGGTCTTCACCCTTTTGCTTTTTACGCACTTTTACAGCAATATTTTCAGGTGAGATATCAAGTTGTTGCGAAGTCAATGTTATTACGTCTTGCAGGCGTTTTTCTGATGTTTTTTCATCAATTTCTTTAGGCGCTGCATATTCAAAAATAACCGCTGAATCACCGTAAATATCTACAGCAACATTGTACTCAGGGATATCCGCTTCATAAACACGATAAGCGTCTACTTTATTTTGTTTAAGCCAGTTTTTTAAGCCTTGCTTATTCTTTTTCAATCTATTTGCGAATGACGTAGAGCCTTCAAAATTAAGCGCTTTTTTATCATCGGTGGTCAAACTTACTTGCTTATCATCTAATTGATATAAGTTAAGTTCAACATCAAGTGGGCCATTTTTAAACTTATAACGCTTAAGACGCACAAGTTTTAAAAGTTTAAATAAGCTCTCGTCCATACCCAGTAAGGCAAGTTTCCAATGATTAAAGTGCTTTTTAAAGCCAACACCTAAATTACGGTGTAAATCAACAAGCTCAGCCATAGAACCAATACGCTCACCATAAGGTAAGTTTGAAATTACCACACCAGGTAACTTAGCAACGGCTGTAAGCTTAGTGGCATCACTTTGCTTAAACTTAATAACATCATCAAGCTCAGCCCGTTTGGCATTATCAATCGCTTTACTTAAAACTTGTTCATCGTAATCGTGGCCAATTAACCACAATTTAGGGTCGGTAATGTTAGCAAGTAACTCTTCTTTAAGTTCTTTAAACTTAGCGGCTCTAAAACTGGGTAAACGTTCAAAAGCAAAGCCTTCACGGAATAATCCCGGCGCTTCGTTTCGTGCCATGCCGGCCGCTTCGATTAAAATAGTACCCGCACCACAACATGGATCGAATAAAGGCTGTTTTACATTATCAAGCCAACCACTTCGCTTAATTAGTGCAGCAGCTAGGTGCTCTTTAATTGGAGCTTTACCTTGGCCTTGACGGTAACCACGTTCAGACAAACGAGGGCCAGAATAGTCAATATACATAGAAACGCCGTAACGATTTAGTCGTGCAACAACACGTACGTTAGCGTCTTGCTTATCAACGTTGGGACGCTGCTCGTATAAATCATTAAAATAATCAACAATCGCATCTTTTATTACAAGACCAGAAAATTGTGTGTTTTTTAATGAGTCATTGGTACCGTTGAAGTCGACAGCGAATGTTTGGGTAGGTCCAAACCACTCTTGCCAAGGTTGCGATCGCGCAAAATTATACAGGCTACTTTTGTCATCTACGCCTTCTTTTTCTTCAATAAGCATAAGCACACGCGTTGCAAAACGACTTGATAAACAAACCTTTTGCGCCAGTAATGAGTCAGCCTCAAAACGAACAGAACCAACAGTTTGCTTAGACACAGTTGCGCCAAGTTCTGTTAATTCATCAACCAATAAATTTTCGATTCCGATAGAAGTAAGTGCGATAAATTGCAAAGTAATAACCCTTAATAGCTAATTGCGCAGGATTATAACATAGGTTGAGTGACATACACGCCATAAAGACACGCTTAAAAACTTAAATTTGATGAGGGTCTGTTGAACTTTCAAGGTTAAATTTGCAGCAGTCTGTTTGGTATTTAGGCAAGGCAGAGCCTATGCAGTGTGGTCATTCCCCATAAATGGGCGATAACGTAGCATTAATGCCAAACAGGCGCTGCCCAAACGGTTCTTCCTAGGGGCTATTTACTCTTTGTTGCCTAAGTGGATGTAGGTAAGGGGCGTGAGCAGGACGCGGAAGCTTTGCTCGGTTTTACTTATTCTTACATGGATGTAAGCCAGTATGGTAACGAAGGAGCAGTTACCGAGCCCACTAGGTTACAAATCTCGCGCCGCGATTAAATAGCCCCTAGTTTGAACAAATTTCAATCCGCAAAGATCAGCAGACCTTAGGCGGTTTGACTTTGGTATTGCTGATTTAGGATGGGGTGGACTCGATTATTCAAAATACGGATTACTTCAAATTGTGCTAAAGATAAGTTTTCGTCCAATTTAAAGGTTTCACTTAGATTCAAACAAATAGATGCATCAGAGCAGTGCTCTACAATTAAGAAATCACCCGATTGCGCTTTAGATGTTAATTTTACTATTGCCTCTACGCTTGGCTCTGTCCCGGTGTATTCTTCAAAAAACCAACTTTTTGCTAAAACGGGCTTTAAGTGATACTTAACAGCGGTCGCATTTAGCGATATTTGACAAACTTGAGCCGCAGACCACAATTCAAACCCATCAAGGTAATTATAAACTTGCTCGTAAAATGCCGCATCTTCGAGGCTAAAGCGTGGATTCTTAAAAACAGAATCCGTTAACTGTCTTAACTTATAAGGCGTACATAATTGCATATCGTCATTTAAATCAAGTAATAAACGGTTTTTATCAGGACAAGCAATCCACTGCCATTGCTTTGATGCTTGTAACATTTACTCCTCCTTGGGTTTATTAAATAATTAGACGATGCTTAGAGTATAACGGCTTCTGACCATTTTTTAAATATTTTTTTAGAACATTTATCGAACGATCAAAAGCTTAGATAACTGATCCTTATAAGCCGTTAACGATCGTCTTTACCAATTGTGGACCTTTGTAGATGAACCCAGTATAAACTTGAACTAAATTTGCGCCTGCATCTAACTTTTCTTTTGCAGATGTAGCATCGTCAATACCGCCTACTCCGATGATTGGCAACTTACCTTGTGTTAAACGCTTTAATTCGCTTACGACCTCTGTAGAGCGCATTCTAACAGGGTGACCTGACAAACCGCCGGCCTCTTCTGCATATTGCTGCCCCATAACTGCAGCTCGTTCAAGTGTAGTGTTAGTTGCAATCACACCATCAATTTTATTATTTAAAAGTGACTCACTTACTTGCTCTATTTGTATTTGATCCAGATCCGGCGCAATTTTTATCAGCATCGGAACTTGCTTATTGTGTTTAGCTGCTAGATCAAGTTGCTCGCTTTTAAGGCTTTGCAGTAAATCATCAAGCGCTGCACCATATTGTAAATCACGAAGTCCAGGGGTATTTGGTGATGAAATATTTACCGTAATGTATGAGGCATGCTCAAATACTTTACGCATACAATAAATGTAGTCATCTTTACCTTGCTCATTAGGTGTATCTTTATTTTTACCAATATTGATACCGAGTATCCCACTGTACTTTGCCGCTTTTACGTTAGCGATTAAGTTATCAACGCCTTTATTATTAAACCCCATGCGATTAATAATTGCATTTGACTCTGGCAACCTAAAAATACGAGGTTTATCATTACCCACTTGAGGGCGCGGTGTAACCGTACCGACTTCGATAAAACCAAAGCCCATTTGGCTAAATGCATCTATACATTCAGCATTTTTATCAAGCCCTGCAGCAAGCCCAACTGGGTTTTTGAATTCAAGGCCTAAAAAATTAACTGGTTTGTCTGCAATACTTTGCGACCAAGCGGCACTTAACGGTGTGTTAGCGAAGCGACGTAGGTTACTTAGAGCAAACTCATGCGCCCACTCCGCATCACGGGTAAACATAAAACGGCGAGCTAAATCGTAAAACATGAATATAATCCTCTATTAAAATACAGACAAAAAAATACCTCAGACAAGGCTGAGGTATTGTATAACAAAATAATCAATTCATTTATTTTTTGTGGAATAAAAACAAATGAAAGGCTAAATTATTTTCCTGAAGTATTACAATTATGGCTCAATAACATTAATTCACGAAGTGCTACAGAGAACTTAGCAAAATCATGACTTTGTGAAGTTTTAAATTCAGCCAACATCTGTTTCCAACGAAGTAATAATAACTCTTGGTTATCCATCCATTCATCTATTTGACTATCAACATCTTTTTCATCAGCTTCAAAGCTATTTAATACTACTTCAGCTAACGTACGTTGTTGCCAATCTAGCTCTTCACGGTAAGAAGAACGAGCAAGCGCTTGCCAATGGTTTGCAACCGGTTGATGGGTAATTTGATCTAAGAACCAATGCAGACCCATTCGCGCACCAAGTTTAAAGTACGTATTAGATACCATTGAGATACCTCGGCCCGAACTATTCGCAATTTCCGCTAAGTCCATTACCGAGAACAAACTTGATAATGCCACAATTCGCTTAGCAATAGCTTCCGGTACACCACTTTCAATTAGCTTATTAGCTTCTTGTACTATGCGATCATTTTCTTTCTCAACGATATAAGTATTTAAGTTTTCACTTAAATCTTTGAATGTTGGTGCAAAATACTCAATTCCTTGCTCAATCGTTTGCGCCTTATTACGATGACGTAAGAACCAACGTGTAGTTCGACGCACAGTACGACGAAGTTGGTAAAGCATCTCAGTTTGTACAGCTGCTGGAATCTTATTATCTAATGCGCTTATAGAAGACCATGTATCGCGCATTTCAAAAATTTCACTGGCAATTGAATAACACATAGCTATTTCAGCTTCGCTTGCGCCAGTTTCTTCATGCATACGTACCATGAAGTTTAAACCCATATCATTAACGATATTGTTAGCAAGTTTAGTTGCAATAATTTCTTTACGTAGTGGATGGTTGTTCATCGCATCGTTAAACTTCTCACGTAATGGCCGTGGAAACGATTTAACAAGCAGCTGACGGTAATATGGGTTTTCAGTAATTTCATCACTTACTAAAGACTCTTTTAATACCATTTTAGCGTAAGACACGAGCACTGAAAGCTCAGGGCGAGTTAAGTCTTTACCTGCGGCTGCACGTTCTGCCAATTCTTCATCACTAGGAATGAACTCGATAGCACGGTTTAGCTTGCCGTCTTTTTCAAGCGCATGAATAAAACGTATTTTTTCTTTAAGAGTAGACGTGCCCTTCGATTGCGTAATTGAAATCGTATGCGTTTGGCGATAACAATCTTTAAGCACTAATTCAGAGACTTCATCAGTCATTGAATAAAGTAGCTCATCACGTTGTTTACGGGTTAAATCACCTTCCGCAACTAAGCCATTAAGTAAAATTTTAATGTTAACTTCGTTATCAGAACACGCAACACCCCCTACGTTATCGATAAAGTCAGTGTTGACACGCCCGCCTTTTGCTGCAAACTCTATACGGCCAAGTTGAGTTGCGCCTAAGTTACCGCCCTCACCTATAATTTTTGCACCCAACTCATTACCATTAATGCGAAGTGCATCGTTTGCACGATCTCCAACATCTGCATCAGTTTCTTTAGAGTTTTTAATGTACGTTCCGATACCGCCATTCCACAGTAAATCGAAGTTCATCATTAATGATGCTTTCATTAATTCGTTTGGTGTCATACTTGCTTTTTTAGTGCCAAGCATTTTTTTCATTTCAGGGCTTAATGTTATTGATTTAGCCGCGCGAGAAAAAATACCTCCACCTGCAGAAATAAGGTCTTTGTTATAATCTTCCCAAGATGAGCGTGGCATATTAAATAGACGTTCGCGCTCTGGGTAAGATGTCGCTGCATCTGGGTTAGGATCAATAAAAATGTGCATATGATTAAATGCAACTTGTAAACGAATATGTTTAGACAACAACATACCATTACCAAACACATCCCCTGCCATATCGCCTATGGCGACCACTGTAAAGTCGGTAGTTTGACAATCGATATCCATTTCACGGAAATGACGCTTAACTGATTCCCATGCACCTTTAGCAGTGATACCCATTTTCTTGTGGTCATAACCAACTGAACCACCTGAAGCAAACGCATCACCTAGCCAGAAGTTATATTCATTCGCAATACCATTTGCAATGTCTGAGAAGGTGGCTGTCCCTTTATCAGCCGCAACTACTAAGTAAGCATCATCTTCGTCATGACGAACAACATCTCGAGCTGGCACTATTTCACCACGTTCAATGTTATCTGTAATATCTAATAAGCCGCGAATAAATATTTTATAACATTCTTGGCCTTCTTTTATAAACGCTTCGCGTTCAGTCGGTAGCTGTTTACATACAAAACCACCTTTAGAGCCAACAGGTACAATTACTGTATTTTTAACTTGTTGCGCTTTTACCAGACCAAGGACTTCTGTACGGAAATCTTCACGACGATCAGACCAACGAAGTCCACCACGAGCCACCTTACCATAACGTAAATGCACGCCTTCAACACGTGGGGAGTAAACAAAAATCTCAAATGCAGGAAGTGGCAATGGTACATCAGGAATTAGACTAGGTTGAATCTTAAATGAGACATAAGATTTAAACTGACCTTGTGCATCTTTTTGATAATAATTAGTACGAAGCGTTGCAACAATCATATCAACGTATAAACGTATAATTCGGTCATCATCAAGGTTGGCAACATTTTCAAGTTCTAGGTAAATTTGTGCTATTAATTTCTCAAGTGTTTTAGCACTAGCCGGGGCTTTAATTGAGAACTTTTTAGCGAACAAATTAACTATTTGCGCAGCAATATTTGGGTAATTAGCAAAAGTACTTTCAATATACGTTTGCGAGAACGTAACACCAATTTGACGCATATATTTAGCATAAGCACGTAAAATAGAAGCTTCACGACCTGCTAGGCCACCCATTAAAACTAAACGGTTAAAACCATCGTTTTCTAGACGGTTGCCCCAAACATTTGTTAATGCAGCGCGAAAACGTGCTGAAATTTTATCAAAGTCAGCCATTCCTTTGCTGTCTATTAGCATAGAAAAATCCATGATCCAATTAATACGACCATCACTGGTTTTAACTGAATATGGCGTTTCGCCAACAACACGTAGACCAAAGTTTTCAAGCATTGGCATAACATCAGATAAATGAATTGGCTCATCTTTATGGAATAAGCTTAATCGTACAATATTGCTATTAGCTTCTTCTTGTGGACGATAAAACAACATTTCTAGTTTATTTTCGTCGGTCAATAATTCTAGTTTTTCAATATCTACAACTGCGGCACTGGGAAGCACTTCATCCTTATATGAACGTGCAAACGCATTACAGTATTTACGGTTTAAATCGTTACCGCGTGCTTCACCAGCTGATTCTAAAAGCGCAGACTGCAACTTGTCTTCCCAAGTACGCGCAGCTTCTATTAAATTATTTTCGATGTCTTTCACGTTATATTCAATATTGTTATCGGTCACACGAACAGTGTAATGGGTACGCGCCAGTGTTGACTCAGAAAAGTAAGTAGTAAATTCGACTTTGTTGTCAGAATTAAATGCGTTGCCTAAAATATCTTGCGTTTCACGACGAAGCGCTGTGTTGTAACGTTCTCGAGGAACATAAACCATACATGAGAAAAATCGGCCGTAAGCATCTTTACGAACGAATAAGCGACACATGTCACGCTCTTGTACTTGTAAAACCCCCATGGCAACTTCAAGTAGTTCGTTTTCACGCGCTTGAACTAGCTCGTCGCGGGGATAGGTTTCTAAAATATTTAAAACCGCTTTGTAAGCATGCGTGCCTTTAGCAAAGTCACATATCTCCATGATGCGGTTAATCTTACTCTTTAATACAGGGACATCCGCGGCGCTATTATTATAAAAACTTGAAGAAAACAACCCAATAAAACGGTCTTCGCCAATTACATTCCCTTCATCGTCAAAACGCTTTATACCAACATAGTCAATATAAGCGGGGCGATGTACACGAGAAAGTGAATTGGTTTTTGTTAAAATTAATAAATTACTGCTACGCGCTTCTTGGCGTGCTACTTCTGGTAATTCTGATAATAATCGTGTGTGTTCTTCAGTTGAATTTTTCATCAAGCCAAGGCTAGTGTCCATTTTGCCTTTTAATTGGTAGTCACCTTGCACAGGGCTCAATTCATATTCGCGATAACCCATTAGTGTGAAATTATCTTTAACTAACCAATCTAAAAACTCTACCGTTTCGGCAACTTCGTTTTCATTTTTATTGTGGCGACGCTTAGGTAGCCCTTTGGTGACCGCAATTAATTTTTTACGAATAGGCTGCCAATCTTCAACTGCAACGGATACATCAACGAGTACTGATTCTAATTCTTTTTTGAAAGACTCAATTACAGAAGAATCTGTTTGACGATCAATTTCAATAAAGAAAACCGTTTTAGTCGACGTCGATTCTTGCTCTGCTTTTAAATTAGATAAACCCGATATTTTCGTGTTTTTGTCACGTTGAATTTTAAGTGGGCTATGAAGTAATAAGTGAGAGGCGATATTTTCACGAGTCATGGCCATACGCACTGAATCTACTAAAAAAGGCATATCTTTAGCAATAATTTCAACAATTGTATGCGATGACTGCCAGCCATCTTTAGCCACTTCGGGATTGAAAACGCGGATAACAGCATTATCAGTTGTATTCTTTTCTAGCGAATTCCAAAGGCTTAGTGCAGCGCCATATAAGTCACTATCGTTACGATTAGCCAAATCCTCTTTAGACATGTTGCTGTACAAGGCTTTGGCGAATTTTTCAACGAGTAACACATTATCAGCGTGAACTTTTTTTTGGATCAGCTTACAAACATTATCTAGGATAACCGAGGCTTGGCCTTCATTTCGTGTCATTGTATGTTCCTTAATCTATTACTGCCTAGTGGCAGAATATTTGTACAGCCATTTATTAGCGTGGAGTCAGTTAAATTCTAACCCTTTTACAGCTAATAAACAGCCTTTTCGATGAAAACATTTTAAGCTTTTCAGCTATTTGGTCATCTATTCACAAATTATAGATATAAATGGCCATTACTGGCCATTAAGGAGCAAAATTATTCACTTTATTTCTTCTGGTCAGTCCAGAGTAAGCTTCCAATCGCAGGTAATAACAGTACTGCACCTAACATATTTACTAAAAACATGAAGGTAAGTAGTATTCCCATGTCTACTTGAAATTTCAAATCAGAGAAAATCCATGTGCTAACACCAATTGCAAGCGTAATACCCGTAAATAACACGGCACTACCACGTTCAACCAATGCATTGCGATAAGCAACACTCAGTGGCACGTTTTGTTTAAGCTGCCCCATCATTGATGACAGGATATAAATGCCATAATCAACACCAATACCGACTCCTAAAGCAATCACCGGCAATGTAGAAACCGTTAAGCCTATTTCTAGTTGAACCATAAGTGCTTGTGCAAGTGTTGATACAATATAAAGTGGTAATACCACGGCTATTGTTGCTTTTAGGCTTCTGAAACTTAGTAAACATAAAATAATTACTGCACCATAAACGTATATCATCATTGGTATTTGTGCTTCAGATACTGACTCATTTGTTGCAGCCATTACCCCAACTGGCCCAGATGCTAATTTAAAGGCTAATTTATCAGTGCCTTCTTCTATTGAAAATTGTTTAACGTTTTCAATTACGCGGTCAATCGTTTGTGCTTTGTGGTCATCTAAAAAGATAATAACAGGCATAACAGAGCAATCACCATTGAGTAAACCCGTACTCGTTTCTACTCTTGAAGTGGATTGCACTAAACTAGCAGAATTTCGTGGAAGACTTTGCCACTTAAGATTACCTTCGTTATAGCCTGCATTCACTGACTGCGCAACGGAACTCAAACTAACAACTGATTGCACGCCGGCTACATTTTCAACTTTATATTGAAAGCGACTAATACGCTCCATAACATCATGTTCAGTACACGCTGCAGGATAGGCCTCAACAATGACCTTTAAAATGTCAGATGAAATTGTATATTTATCTGATATTAAGAAAGTATCTTGATTATAGCGAGCATCTTGATGAAGGGAAGGCGCTCCGGCATGTAAATCACCTATGCGCATTTTATCTGCTTGCCAATAGCCCAAAGCAAATAACACCAAAGTAAAGCCTATAATAATTTTAGCAATTTTAGGATCGGTTGCTTTAACGAGTATGTCACGAATCGCATCAAGCAGATTTGGTTTATCCGCATCACCTGATTGAATATGCACACTGCCTTCAAATTTCATGTAAGAAGCCCAAACAGGCAATAAAATTAAATTAGTAAATATAATAACCGCAACACCTAAACTGGCTGTTATTGCCAGCTCACGGATAATACCAATATCAATGGTCAATAATGTTAAAAAGCCAACAGTGTCTGATAAAAGTGCAATACCACCTGGAATAAGTAACGTTCTAAAACTTGATTGACAGCAAATCCTAGTACTTTTCCCTTCACCTACTTTTTTGCCTATTGCATTGATCATCTGCACACCATGACTTACGCCAATAGCGAAGACTAAAAATGGCACCAAAATAGACATAGGATCAAGGCCAAACCCTAAACTTGAAAGCAGGCCTAGCTGCCAAATAACAGCAATGATGGAACACGCAATAGGCAAAATAGTTAGCTTTAAACTACCACAAAACAGCCAAACCATAATAAAAGTAAAGGCGATAGCAATGGCAAAAAATACAACCACCCCCTTTGCGCCTTCAGCTATATCCCCGGCCATTTTTGCAAAGCCAATAATATGAATACTTACTTTGTCTGTACTTAAAGGCTCTCTTAAATCACTTTCTAGCTTTTGTGCAAAAGCTAATGTGTCTAATTTTTGTTGTGTTTGAGGATCTGTTTCTAAAAGTTGAGCCGTTACCATCGCGCACGAATAATCGCTGGCAATCATACGCCCTACAACTTTTGCTTTTTCAATGTTTTCCTTTACTACACCTAAACCACGCGTATCTGCTTTAAAGTTTGCAGGAATAATTGGACCACCTGCAAAGCCATCCTCTACTACTTCAACAAAACGAGCGCTGGGGGAGAATATAGAATTTACTAATGGACGGTTTACTCCAGGTATAAAATAAAGCTGATCATGAACCGCTTTTAGCTGAGTAAAAAATTCTGGATTAAATATATTACCACTGTCGTCACAGACTGAAATAAGAATACTGTTTGCACCACCAAACTGCTTTTCATGCTTGGTATACACTTTCATATAATCGTGGTTTAACGGGATATTTTTATTAAACGATGCATCAAGTTGAATTTGCGTTGCTTTAAATACAAGTAAGCACGTTATGAGTGCAAAGCTTATAAGCATGATTAAGCGATGTCTAAAAATCGCTTTTTCTATTAAATCTAAAATCTTATGCATTAAGGGGTCAACTCCTTCACTTTAATGCCATCTTCTGTAGCCATGATTAGGTTATTATTTATAATCACACCATCAAGTATTGCTTTACCATCAGCGAGTTGCTCGTGAGTAAGTAACCCATCTTGTAAATGAAAAATAACTCCACTGTTGGCCAGCATTAACCATTGTTCATTGTTATAATTAATGATGCTGTTAACGGTTGCAGCTTTTACATTTTCTAAATGCTGCCACTCTTGCTCCCCTCGTTGTTTCGTAAATACGTTACCGCGTAGACCTGCAACAACCTCTTGTTGTTCATCTGAATTAAACGCAAAAAAGGAACCAGGGTAAATTTCTTCTAAACGTTCCCAAGTAACACCATTGTCAGAACTTCTGGCCATTAACCCCATTTCACCAACGATTATTAATCCGTTAGTCGTTTTTTCTATACGATTAAAATGCGGTAAAATTGAAGCTGTTTCAGCCTCATAACCTTCAGGATCATTTTCTTTTAAATCATTTAAATAATCGCGATCATCACTAAATAACAAAGAGTCTAAAAAACGCTTTTGCCAATGCTTTCCACCATCTGTGGTGTGGTAAAACATACCATATGCGCCAACGGCAAAGCCTTGTAAATCGTTTTCAAATAAAATATCTAAACACGGTTTATCTAATTCAGGTTTTACTTGTTGTAATTGCCAATTAAGACCACCGTCAGTAGTATTTATGATTGTTGCATCGTGGCCACACGCCCATCCATTATTTTCGTTACTAAAATCAACGGCAGTTAAGAGCACTTGAGTTGGAACTAGCTCAGCTTGTTGCCATGAATCACTCGATGTACTTTTAATAACAGTACCGTGTTTACCAACAGCAATTAAGCCATTACCCGTGTTAGTTATATCGGTGAGTAAGGTTTTAGCTGCATTTGTTGCACTGATTGCATAGTTAGGGGCTTCTTGTGCAACACTCGCACCGCTTATTATCAGGCTGGCATATACCAAATACTTCATAAATTTTAATCGCCTTGTACGAGAGAGTTGTTTGTCTTTTTACTAGGGAGTGCGTTGCGCGCTGTAAGACAAACGCGATGAGAAAGGAAAAGGCACTTAACATATTGTTAAGTGCCGAGTTTAATACTATCTACCTGCGCGACGTAAAGCACTTGAAGTAAATTCGTTATCGTTAAATGACTGTGAAAAATCGTACATTTTTTCTTGGTTATCTAAACCAATTGCTAAATAACGACGAGAGTTCAAATCATGGTAAACCTCAAGCGTACTCCACTGTGTAGGTACTTCGTAATAGTTAAGGCCATAAGCCATTGCTACACGATAAAGTTGGTCGCGGTTATCATAAATATCAGTGACCTGTACCTGCCAGCTATCTTCATCAATGTAAAATACACGTTTTTTATAAATATGGCGTGTATCATCTTTCAAGTTAGCTTCAACAACCCAAACACGGTGCTTTTCGTAACGTGTATGTTCTGGGTTAATATGGCCAGGCATTAAAATATCATCGTACTCAAGTTTGTCACTATGTAGCTTATAGCTGTTATACGGTACGTATAATTCTTGCTTACCTTTTAACGTCCAATTGTAACGATTAGGCGAGCCATTAAACATATCAAAGTCATCGGTAGTACGTAAGCTATCCGCTGCAGTACCTGGTGCATCATATGCCACGTTAGGTGCGCGACGAACACGTCGTTGACCTGAGTTATACGTCCAAGCTTGGCGTGGTGTTAATATTTGGTCCATCGTTTCATGAACTAATAACGCTGTACCCGCTAAACGAGCAGGCTCTGTTACTTTTTGTTTAAACTTAAACAAAATGTTTGAGTCTTGTAGCTCAGCTGGTGTTGCGCTTGGGTCTGAATATTTAACTAATAATTGCTCATCAAAGCCAACATAATTGTAAGAACCTGATGCGGTTGGTGCAGCTTGTCCACCAAAACGCTCAATAGATTGGCCACGATAGCGCAATAAGTGATTCCAAATTGCCTCTAAACCAGTTTTAGGGATAGGGAAAGGGATACCAATTGCAGTATTTTTAATCCCGTTACCACCTTCAACTAGCTCTGCCGTTGCTGCAAATTTTTTCGTTGCATCATAAACAAATTGAGGATACGAAGCAGAACGACGTGTTTCGTATACTGGCATTTTGAACGTGTCTGGATACGCTTCAAATAAAGCAATTTGCCCAGGGCTTAAATTTGCTTTGTATTTTTCAATATTACTTTTATCAATAGTGAAAAGCACTTTATCTGTTGAAAACGGGTCAAGATGATGCATACCAGGTTCATAACCTGCTGGCGCAGATGTAATCCCGTTATTCCATGCAGGAATAGAACCATCAGCATTGGCTGATTTTTCTGCACCCATTGGCGTTAAATCTTGGCCTAAGTGAGCAACTTCATCAGCACTTAATTTGGCTAATGCCGCGCTGCTTGCAAACAAGCTACAAAAAGCAGTAGCAATGAGGGTAGGTTTTTTAATCATGGTAATGTTACCCCTAAATAGAATATTTTAAATTGAAAGAAACGTAATCGCGGTCTGAGAATGTATTAACACCACCGCCGCCCCAAAATGAGTTATAGCTCACATCAAGTGACCATGCATTTTGGTAATTAAAGTTCATGGTAGCACCTAAAGATTTACGGTCTTCAATAAACAAGAACATAGGATCTGGTGTATTACCATTTACGTCATGAGAGAAAACAAAACGTGGTGAAAAGTTAATACCATTGTAGAGATTAAAATAATCACCTTTAGCAATTAAGCGGTAACCCCAAGAAGAAGCGGTTGCAAAAGACTTTTCTTCAGCACCATTTGATAAACCAAGCTGTAGCGTTGAATAATCGGTAGTACCTGGACCCGTAATTGTTCCACTTCGGCCAGTGCCAGATACATTTAAGCGCATTTCATCGTATTCAGGCATATTGTGAATTTTTACAGCGCCCACTTCACCAACAACAGCCCAGCTATCAGCACCTAACGAAGGGCCAAATAAATGGGTCGCAGTGAACTGAATCTGTGATGTATCACGTTCAATATAACCTTGGGCAACTTCACCTGGGCCAACTGAGCTTATAGCATCACCAAAACTCATTTGCGAAATACCCGCAAAATCAGGACGAATACCCGCAACAGCTAACTGTTCAGGCATTGCTGTGTAGAGTAATTCAACGTCATCAATTTGCAGTGGTTCATCTTGACGAAAAGCAAATTCACCGGCAAAGGCTGTTTCGCCTATCGTGGTATTAAAACTTAAACCGTATAATTTGATATCTTCAGGGTAATCGTTTTCCGCTTTAGAGAAAGCAGTTAAATCAGCAACATTATCAGACGTAATTTCTGTTGCCATAATCATTGCTAAATCTTGTGCAATAGCTGCTTGAGTAAAGTTTGATACACGACCAGATATAAGCGGACGACGACTATGATAATTCACATGATACAGTGCAATTTCAGTATCATTAAATTCAGGCAAAAATACACCTAAACGTAAACCGTATTGGCCGCCATCTTCAGGTTCTGTTTTACCGTTACCGCCTTTACCTTTAAGTGCAACTTTAGTGGGGTAAGCAAGGTACATTTGAGCAAGTAAAGCACTGCCTTCAGCACTAGATGGATCAATCCCCTGTGCAGCTGCCGCTAAAGCAAAGTCAGATGTTAGGTTGTTTAGACTATCAGTTAAAAATGCAACATCAATATCAGGGTTAGATGTAAAACCTAACTGAACATTTTGCTGATAACCATTTTCTGCCGCAAAGTCATTAGTAGAAAAGTAAGTACCTGCTGCAGGCAAACGCGTTTCTTGCCATTGATACTGATAAAAACCTTCAAGCGTAATATTGTCTGTTATACCCAATGAAGCCCATAACATGCCCACCGGAATGAATGCCTCTTTAAGCTCAGCACCAGGTGCTTTTAAACGATCTATATCTACAGGGTTTACATTAATACCATGAGATATAAGCGTACTTTCACCCCAGTTAACAACTTGCTGACCTAAACGTACTGATAATGGGTTGTTACCGTCATTTAAATCAAAATCAGCCCAAACAAACGCATCTAATAAACGAATGTCGGCGCAACTTTGTGCTTTAGTATCTTTATCGTCACATGGGTCAACACCTTGACCTGATGTAGGATTAGCATATGCATGATTGCCATCCATTAAGGCAAAATCATAAAAATACATAAAACGTGTAAACAAACCGTAGTTGTCTTTATTTATTGAAAGGTCGTGTGTACCTTTTAATAATTTAGAAAATGAATCACCACTATCGAAATTCAAATTACCCGCGTCACCATTATTTGAGTAAGAGCCTGGTTGAGCCCACACATCTTGAGATGAATAAACGGTATTACTTAACGCAGGATTGTAACCTGCCCAGTTAAACGCCGGGTTATTACTTTTACCAATTAAGCTAAAGTCTCGGTCTTCTACACGGACACTTTGCCCATATGAAAAGGTTGAATCGAAGGTAATATCAAACCCTCCGGCTTCAAATGTTGCAGCTTGTACATTAGCTGTTGATAAACCAAGGCTAGCGACTGCTAAACCTATAGCGATTTTATTTTTAACAAAAAGCGATCTTCTTATCATTTTTGGTTCCCCCCTGTCGCGGGTCATTTTGTGTGATCAAGTTATTGTTTTTAGTGTAATCGTAACGATAGAAGCGAAATGGATAAATTACAAATAGTCGCATTCAATCTGTTATATATTTTCATTCTGGTTGACGTTTACGTATTGGTAAGACGTCGTACCAGATAATTTATACACGTAATTTAACAATAGAACAAATTGAAATTAACAAAAAGACAATATTTTATGATTTTATAACATAAAAACAGCGTACTAAGCCACTCGTTCAATACGAATAAATTTATTTTCAAGGGTTAGTAACATTCTGAAACGCCCTCTTATACCTAAGCTAGTAATAAATGGCCTTAAGTGATTAGCAGAAAAACGCACTGTTTTCCCGCCATCTTCGACAACCTGCAATGAGCTAAAACGACCATGGTAGTAATCCATGCATTCGCTGTAGCTCAATCTTAAATTAAAATAATATTCGATCATTTACTTAAGTGCTTTTTCAACCTTTTCAAATAAATCGGCGCTTAACCCATCTAAATTAGCTAAACGTTCTAGTTGCAGTCTCATTGCTGTTGAACGTGTATTATCGTATCGCTTCCACGACATAAACGGCGTTAGCATACGAGATGCATTTTGAGGGTTTATAGCATTTAATTTAATGAGTAAATCACCTAAGAGCGCGTAACCTTTACCATCAAGGCGATGAAACTGAGACGTATTGAAATGGCTAAAGCTACCTACAAGTGCTCGTACACGATTGGGGTTTGAAAAATCAAAACACGGATGTTCGTAAAGCGCCTTAATATTATCAATTGCATTGTCACCAGTTTGCATCGCTTGCAAAGCAAACCATTTATCCATTACTAATACATCGTGACGCCATTGACTATCAAAGTAGTTTAACAATTCTTCACATAGCTCATGTGACGCTTTAACAGCGGCACTTAGTGCACCTAAAACATTCGTCATATTTTTTGAGCTTGCAGCATGTTTAATAAAATCAGCAGCGTGCGGGTCATTAGTTTTAGCAAGGTAATGAAGGCATAGCTGCTTTAAAGACCGAATTGCAACGGCGCTTGCATTTACACTGCCATCATCGATTAACGATTCAAAACACGTTATAAACTCGTTAATTAACTCATCCGCTATTTGCCTTTCAAATTGCTCAGCAATATTGACTATTACATCTACTGGAATTACTTCAAATTCAGCAGCCAACGTATCAAAACTTGGTAATTTTAATAGCTCTGCAATAAGCGCTAGATCGCCCTGTTTTTCATTAACTAATCCACGAAGCGCATTAATTATCTCATCACTAAGCCCAACACTTTCAACACTGTTTAGATTCGCTTTCATTGCTTTAATAAATAGCTGCTGCTGTGCATCCCAACGAGAAAAGTCACTGCGTGCGAAACGCATAATATGAAGTAGCTCATGTTCATCTGTCTCTTGGTTTAAAATACATGGAGCAGAAAAGTCTTCAAGTAATACTGCAACAGGTTTAGCAGTCATATTATCAAAGTGAAATGTCTGTGATGGTTGAGTTACATTTAGAACGTGGTTAACTTTTTCGCCTTGGTACTCAAGCTCAATACTTTGTCCATTTACATCTAACAGTTCAATTGCAAATGGAATGTGCAAAGGTGCATTACTTTGCTGGTTCAGCGGTGCAAATTGTTCAATTGTTAAACTGTATGTATTTGAATCCAGATCAAAGTTTTGAATAGCATTTAAACGAGATGTACCTGCTTGACTATACCAACGTTTAAACTGATCTAAGTTAACGCCTGATGCGTCGCTCATTGCACTTACAAAATCATCACAAGTAACAGCTTGTCCGTCATGGCGCTCAAAATAGAGTGCCATACCTTTTTGAAAGTTTGGCTCGCCTAATAATGTATGCATCATTCGGATTACTTCGGCGCCTTTATCGTACACAGTAACCGTGTAAAAGTTATTCATTTCAATAACTTTTTCTGGACGAATAGGATGAGCCATAGGGCCAGCATCTTCGCTAAACTGGTGTGTGCGCATTACTTTTACAGCGTCAATTCGATTAAGCGCACGAGAGCCTAAGTCACTACTAAACTCTTGATCCCTAAATACAGTTAAACCTTCTTTAAGCGATAACTGAAACCAATCTCTGCACGTTACTCGATTACCTGTCCAGTTATGGAAATACTCATGCCCTACTATAGATTCAATCGTATGATAGTCTTTATCTGTCGCTGTTTCTTGGTTGGCTAAAACACATTTACTATTAAATATGTTTAAACCTTTATTTTCCATTGCACCCATGTTGAAAAAATCAACGGCTACAATCATATAAATATCTAGGTCATATTCTAAATTAAAACGCGCTTCATCCCACTGCATTGCTTTTTTAAGTGAGGCAATAGCATGTGGTGTTTTAGATAAATTACCTTTATCTACAAATAGAGCAAGTTCAACATTTTTACCGCTTTGAGTAATATAGTTGTCTTTTAATACATCAAAATCACCAGCAACCAAAGCAAACAAATAACTTGGCTTTTTAAACGGGTCTTGCCATTTAGCAAAATGACGCCCATCTTGAGTTTCACCACTGTCTACTTGATTACCATTAGATAGGAGCTGAGAAAATTTTGTATCTGCAATTACGGTCACATCAAATGTAGATAAAACATCGGGGCGATCCATGTAATAGGTTATTTTTCTAAACCCCTGAGCCTCACATTGCGTGCAATACGCACCACCTGATAAATATAAACCTTCTAGTGAAGTATTAGTCTCAGGTGATATCTCGGTGACAATACTTAATTGGCAACTATCCGGTAGATTATTAATTATTAGTTGCTCGCCAATAATTTCATAATCCGTTATATCAACAGTATCAATTGATAAAGAGAGCAGGCGTAAATCAATACCATCAAGCACTAAGGGTGCTTTGTTATCACCTACTCGTGTAAGTGTTAATAAGGAACTTACCTTCGTTGTTAATGGCTGTAAGTCAAATGTTAGCTCAGTGTGGTCAATTAAAAAGTCTGGGGCTTTGTAGTCTTTAAGATATTGTGCTTGAGGTTTACTTGATTCAGTCATAGATGCTCCAAAACAGCTCCTTTAAATTTAAAAGAGCTGTTTAAAATTAGGCCGATTGTTTTGGTTTGATACGTAAAATTTTAATACCTAAATAGGCATAAACAACCGCTAATACAGGGTTAATTAAATTAAAGAAAGCGTACAGTGCATAGTCAAACGGATTTATGAGTAAAACGCTTTGCATGTAAGCGCCACAAGTGTTCCACGGAATTAATGGGCTGGTAATTGTACCGCCATCTTCCAATGTACGAGATAAGTTAACAGGCTTCAAACCACGTTTTTTATATTCATCTTTAAACATACGACCGGGTACAACAATAGCAATATATTGATCAGCAGCTATCACGTTAGTACCAATACACGTTGCTATTGTTGCCGCAATTAACGATCCCGTACTTTTAGCTATTTTAAGAATACTTTTAACAAAAATATCAAGAAGACCTGTTTTTTCCATGATAGCGCCAAACATAAGTGCGGTCATAATAAGCCAGGTCGTTGTAAGCATTCCAGCCATACCACCACCACTAAGTAGCGAGTCCATTTTATCATCGCCGGTGTTTATGCTAAAACCGTCAAAAAAAGTGGTCCAAACAAGCTTAAAGTAGCCTACTAACTGTCCTTGAGAGACATCAATTTGGCTAGCAATTAAATCAGATTGAAACAACATGGCCCAAACAGCGCCCACAACAGCACCAATAGAGATAGCAGGAAAGGCTGGCATTTTTTTAATTGCTAAAACTAACAATACAATTAGTGGTATTAGCATTTCAAAACCAATATTAAAATTTTGTTGTAAAATAGCTGTAATTTCGTCAATACGCCCTGCTTCACTTGAAGCCGTTGCATTAAAACCCATAACTATAAATATAATCAGTGCAATAACAAAGCTAGGTACTGTCGTCCATAACATATGTTGGATATGCTCAAATAAATCAGCCCCAACAACTGCAGGTGCAAGATTTGTAGTTTCTGACAGTGGGCTTAACTTATCACCAAAGTACGCGCCCGATATAACCGCGCCGGCTGTTACTGTTTGTTCAAGCCCAAGACCGGTTGCTACGCCAAGTAAAGCAACACCTATTGTTGCAGCCGTAGTCCACGAACTACCAATACTCATTGCAACAATGCCACAAATTAAGCAGCTAGCTGCATAAAACCAGCTCGGATTGATAACCTGTAAGCCATAATAAATTAAGGTCGGTACAGTTCCTGATAGTAACCAAGTACCAATTAATGCACCTACCATGAGTAAAATTAGAATAGCACCAAGTGAAAGCGTTATGCCTTCAATCATTGCTTGCTCTAACTTTTTCCAAGTATAACCATTTTTAAGACCAATTAAAGCAGCTGCAAAAGTTGCGAACAAAAGTGCAATCTGGTTAGGACCTGATGAAGAATTATCACCAAATAAGTATACGGCAGCGCCGAGTAGGCAAATTAATACAGAGATAGGAACTAATGCATCAAAAAACGAGGCAGGCTTGATTGGTTTATCTTCCAATGGCTTCAAAGTAGAGACTCCTACACACTCAATGTGTGTTTAATTATTATTTTTAGCACGTAAAGCGCATTAATTGAACTTTAATAATCTAGCTCAACTTTATGTAATGGGAGATTATAACAATTTAGTAAATTATAGGTAGCAAAAAAGGCGCAAAAGCGCCTTTTTTATAGAGGTAAAACCAGCGGTTACTTCTTAGCTATGCGACCATAGTTAATATAATCTTGGGTAATTAAAGCGGCTTCTTCTAAAAATGGATCAAGCTCTTCAATAACCTCAGGTAAATCATCTAAGTTTTCTACCGGATCTTTACCTAAACGCTTAAGACGTTCATTAGTACGTACAAGTGCACGTGCCTCACCTTCGTCTTTTTCTTTAATGCGGTCTGCTTCAACTAAAGAGATCGTTTTACGATCTTTCTCTTCGTTGTATAAGGCAATATCATTAAATACATAACCAAACTCAGGTTCTGATTTAATTCGTACCTCATGTTGCTTCTCAAGATAGGTAATAACTGGCGTTAAATTACCAAGTTTTTTATATTTCGCTTTAACAATGCTATCCCAAGGCAGTGCATTGTCTTGTTTACTTTCGCCCCATTCTGCAGGATCGATTGCTGATGGAAACGAGATGTCTGGAATCACACCTTTGTGTTGCGTACTACCACCATTGATGCGGTAAAATTTAGCAATTGTATATTGCACGCTACCCAATGCATTATCATACAAGTCATAAGCACGGCCTAAGCCTTTGTGCTGTTGAACCGTGCCTTTACCAAAGGTTTGCTCACCAATAATAACTGCGCGGCCATAATCTTGCATTGCCGCTGCAAATATTTCTGATGCTGACGCACTGTATCTATCAACTAATACCGTAAGTGGACCATCATAATAGGTAATGCCATCGCGGTCTCTTTGTTCTTCAATACGGTTATTTAAAGTGTGTATTTGAACTACAGGTCCTTGGTCAAAAAACAATCCCGAAAGCTGGGTAGCTTCATATAATGAACCACCACCGTTTTGGCGTAGGTCAATAATAATCCCATCAACCTTTTGCTCTTTAAGCTTAGCAAGTTCAACTTTTACATCTTTCGAAAGATTATTGTAAAAGCCAGGGATTTCAATCACACCCACTTTGCTTGTTAAATCTGAATATTTAGCTTCAAAAACTTCTGATTTAGCGGCTCTGTCTTCCAATCTGATTTTATCACGGGTAATTTCAACAACTTTTGGTGTGCCGTGAGCATCAGCGCCTTTTAAATACTGAAGACGTACTTTAGTACCTTTAGGGCCTTTAATTAAATCAACAACGTCATCTAAGCGCCAGCCAATAACATCAACAAATTCTTCACCATCTTGAGCAACACCTATGATTCTGTCATCGGCTTTAATTTGCTCTGTTTTATCCGCAGGACCACCAGGTACTAAACTGCGAATAACTGTGTAATCTTCGTCTGGACTCAATACTGCACCTATGCCCTCGAGCTCTAGGTCCATATCCATTTTAAATTGTTCAGCACGACGCGGCGATAAATAAGACGTATGCGCCTCAATACTGCGTGCTAAAGAATTTAATACTAATTGAAATGCATCTTCTGGATTTGATTGCACTAAACGCTTTTCTGCATTTTTATAGCGTTTGGTCAGCACTTCTTTAATGCCTTCCCAATCTTTACCTGTCATTTTTAAACGCAGTGCATCGTACTTAACACGTTCGCGCCAAATTTCATCAAGCTCGGCTTGAGATACAGGCCACGCAGCATCTTCACGATCAAAAAAGTATTCATCTTCTTTATCAAAGGTCATTTCTTTTTCAAGTAATGCTAGGGAATACTCGTAACGTTCAAAACGGCGTTTAAGGCTTAAATTAAAGATATCAAATGTGAAACCCAATTTGCCGGTAGTTATAGCGTTATCAAAGTCATCGCGGTATTGGTCAAAAGAAGCAATATCGCTTGCTAAAAATACGCTTTTATTAAAATCAAGGGATTCGATATAACGATCGTACACTTTACTAGAAAGCTCATCGTTAAATCGAACCGGGATATAGTGTGAACGAGTAAATAAGCTAGCCACGCGTTTGCTGGCAGTACCATGTTGACTTTCTTGCTTGAGCAGTGGTAAATCGTCAATAGTGACGGCTTCTACAGCAGCAAATAATGAACCTGAAAACAGGGCAGCAACTAACGGAATGAGCGTAAACTTTTTACTCATACAAACTCCTTAATTTATTTACAGTTTAAACGATGTATAAACTGTCAGCTTTGGTTTTAACTTGCATGCCTGTCACTAATTCAACATGAACGTCATCTTTGTTCACTTCAGTGATTACTGCATTTACAAGTGCTTGGCCAAGTTTAACCTTAACCTTATTATTAACCTTGACCTCAGTAGCTGGTAAAGGTTCAATTTTTCCTGAACGTTTAGCAGGAGCTGCTTTGGCAGGTTTATTAGCTGCAGAAGCGTTTTTATCACCTGTTTTACTAGCATGCGCTGGTTTTTTCTTAAAAGATTTAGAATCTGAGTCTTGGCGTGGACGTTGTTGTTTTTTACGTTTTGCCATTTTAGCGCGGCTTTCTTCCAATGCTTTTTGTGCATGGTCGATATGCTCTTGCTCAACTTTTTCACCTTGATTACCATCAAGATCAATACGAAACTCTGACTTAGTTACCGCTTCTAAATAACGCCAGTTAGACGTGTATTTTCTGAGCGCTTGACGAACTTGAGTCTTGCTTACTTTGTCAGAGCCTTCAATACGCTCAGCGATATCTTTGAAAATACCTACTTTAAGCGGCTTGATGCCATCTTTTTGTTTAAAACATTGTGGGAATTCTTGATACAAAAATTCCAATACTTCGTTAATATCTTTTAGCTTGTTTGTGGTTTCCATTTTAGAACCTATTTTTCACATCTTTTCATCAAGGGACGAATCGACGTAGTGTGTTACCCAGTCGACCAGCTCTTCAAAGTCGGCTTCTATTACAGCCATATCGCCTCGAAGGTGTTCCCAAATACCATTAATCGTTTCATCAATAAATTCACATTCAGAATCGTCCGGAAGACGATCCCAGGCAATATGAATCAAATCATTGAGCGTTTCCGCTACATGTTCTTCTTCGCCTTCCCAGTCGCCAACATCTTGCACAGCAAACAGGTAGTCTTGAACATTTAGCAAATCTTTCATTACAGGCTCGCCTCTAAGCATTTCACTAGCGCTTCAAGTCCGGCTTTATCGTCAGTATCAAATCGACCAACACTTGGACTATCGATATCAAGAACAGCAAATACTTTACCATTTTTCAAGATAGGTACAACAATCTCAGAATTTGACGCCGCATCACAGGCAATATGACCGTCAAAAGCGTGAACATCTTCAACTAATTGTGTTTCTGCGGTTGCCGCAGCAGTTCCACATACTCCTTTTCCTACTGGAATACGAATGCATGCAGGATTACCTTGAAACGGGCCTAGTACTAATTCAGTAGGAGAATCCATAAAGTAAAAACCCGCCCAATTCACATCTTCTAAAGAGGTAAATAATAACGCGCTTATATTTGCCAAATTGGCAATTACATTAGATTCACCAGCTATTAGTGATTCAGTTTGCTTAACTAATGACTGGTAAAAATCGTACTTTTGCATACCAAACTACTTCTTATTAAACAGACAGTAGCTAAAGGTACTCTTTGTCGTTAAAAATTGGAACCTTTAAAGGGTAAAAAAAAGGAAATTGCGCTGTTTATCAGCGCGCTTGGTCAATAATTCTGCGATTATTTTTTTGCACAATTACGAAGGCCAAATAAAAATAGTCCTGCGGCGAATCCAGACATCACACTATTAATTAAAAATATCTCGCCTGTTGAAGCACTTAATAGATAACTAAAAATAGCCCCACCTAATAACCCAAGTGTTAAAACACCTGAATAATTAACTTTTGAATACTTAAACATGAGTAAATAACCCGGCACAACAAAAGCCGCCATTGTTAAACCTACAATATGTGCATTTGATATGGCTGTCATCAATAGTTGAAAGAACACTGATAGAAAATCACCCTGCAACGCTAGTGCATAATACAAACCTAATAAACTGCCAACAATCACCGGGGACAATAATGAAAGCGCGACGCTTTTTGCAAGTTGATGTTTCATCTAATAATCCTTAATACAGCGTATAAAATTTAATGTATTAAGCATGCACCAAGATCTAAAGCTTAGAAATAGAGACTATGGTCGTAACTTATGATGATAAAACATACAACATAAAAGCTAGGTAATTTAATAAAGTAATAAAAGCCCAGTTTTTAAAAGAAATAACAAATAGCTCAGTAGTTACAACTGAGCTATTTTTTGTGATAAATCGATATTTTTATTTATCGCCAACTCTTCAAGCACTATGACTCTTTCAACTAAAACGTCTAACTTTCTTTGCAGCATAATAATCGTATTTTTCTGATTTTTATCTTGTAATAAAAGTGACTTTTCTTTAGCGGTCGTTTTATAGGTAAAGTAATTTTTAATTAGCACTAAAAGTAAAAAAGGCGACAAAAAAATCATTATAATTAAAAATAATTCAAACATTATTATCTCCTTTAAGTGTTTTGTGTTGCTAATTTATAATGCTGAGACGAAAAACCTGGACGTTTTTTAAATAGTGTAGAGAGTGTTATTTGGCGCGGTTTACCACGACGGATAAGTAAGTTTACGTAGAGTATGCTTAAAATTATTGCAGTTGCCTTGAACAAATTGCCTTTTAAATCCCCTGCTGCACCACCTGACATGCTAAATATGCCATAAGCCGCATTCATAAATATATGCATCCATAATGGAAACCAAATACGGTATCCACATTCGCAAAATAACCACGCAAACCAAGTTCCTGCGATTGTTGTAATTGCAACAGCCATCACAGCTGAAATAGCATCATGTCCTTGATAAATATGACCCAAACCAAATATCGTTGAGCTAATTAATGCGGCGGGAATAAACCCCCAACGACAAAAACGAAATAACACGCCGAACAAAGCAGCTCTAAAAATTATTTCTTCAAAAACTCCCGCGTATATTGAACCTGTAATTATCCCCGTAATTGAAAGGTTTAGCGCGTTACTCAAATAAGCGTAACCTATCACCATAGGTGTGCAACAGACTACCGCTGCGAGTAAATAACGTTGAAAACCTTCAATGTCGACACCTAAAACGTTGTACCAACTCTCATGTTTAAATAATAATGTTGCCACAACTAACAATGGCCCATAAATAAACAAGTATTTAGCAGGAAATAACAAAAGGGCTGATTGTTGATCAAGGTCAGATAGGACACTTACCCAGTTATCCCCCCAGAACTCTTTCATCATGTAATGACAAAATATAAATGTGGTGATTAGTAGCAGTGCTTTAATTGTATGTTTCATACGTACCTTCTTAAGTTACAATTTTAAATTCAACTTAATCATGGCAATCACTAATTATGAAATCGATCAATTAGGGCTAAATTTCATTTTTAGGTGCTAACTACATGTTTTTGGGGTCATCAACAAACATCAGGGGTTAACAACAAGGCTTGTTTAATGACATCAACATAAGTTCGCGAAACTGGAATTGTGAAATCAAATGAGTTCATCGATAACTGTAATCCTCCGGCATTCCCTTTACTTACTGCGACTAATTGTAAATTAACTGCATAAGACCGATGACAGCGATATAAAAATGTATTTTGGGGTAATTGTTTTAATAAACCAGTTAACGTTATACGCAGCAATTTATGAGAAACAACATCGTTTTCTATCGTTGCGAGCTCACAGTAATTATCGGCTGACTTAATAAACAATATATCCGATAGCGCAATTGTTAGCTTGTCACCTTTATTATCGCCAATAAGTGTTATTAGACGGTGTGGGGGGACGTTATTTTTTTCTACCTCTTCACAAGCACGCTGTTTAGTCTTAACAACCGGTATTTTTTCAGTTGTTAAGACCATATGCTTTGCATGACGATTGACAACAAATATGAAACTAATCGGGAATAACCCAACTGCTAATGTATATACAATGAAGAGTATTTGGTTTTGCCAATGCCAAGCCCCTAACATAGCAACAACAAAATATCCGTGGTTAAACAAAGCAGTAATTAAAATATAAAGGCTGGGGGTCACTATTATTCGAAATTTATTGCTAAGATTTAACCGAATTAAAAAGATCTCAATAAAACCCGAAAGCAATAAAGCGCAAAACGTGACTAAGCCGTAACCTGAAAGGCGGAGTAATTTATAAGGTTCAGTATCGTTGGTTGTACCAAAAGGTTGGAATACGAATAGAATAAATAGAGTTACTATCGAAAATAAAATTGCCCTGTATACAACCAACTTTCTTGACGCTAAATCATCTTTAAGCCACAACGTCATATTTTACATACCTTTAAAAACTCGCTTGCTAATAAAATACCACAAATTCATCGCTAATTACTGGTTTCATTTTCTCAGTAAATATAAAATGATAAGTAATACCAATTAGCTTATATACGAAGTCTATTTAACGATAAAGAAATTGCGCTATAACTAGGCGAATTTTTATACCTAGTCGGCTTGGTAACTGCTCCTGCGTTATCCTACAGGCTTACATTCATGTAAAAATAAGTAAAAATTGAGTAAAACATCCGCGTCCTGCTCACGCCCCTTACCTACATCCTATATGTAGGCAAACCCAAGAGCAGCGCACGCTTGGCATTTGAGCTGCGTTATCGCCTATTTATGGGGAAATAACCACATAACATAGGTTCTGCCTTGAACAAAAACCAAACAGTCTACTGTAAATTCAAGCTCGAAAGATAAAAAGGCCCTAATCTGCCCATATAGACTCTATTTAACAATAATGCATTTTATACCAACCTGCATAAATCTTTGATCAATTTAACGAATTAAATTGCACTATAACGTCGTTAAAAATTTTTTATTTAGAACAACTAGATACAAAAAATTTTGCCTAGTTCTAGCGTAA
>NZ_JJNY01000035.1:0-39278 GCF_000690035.1 Pseudoalteromonas sp. S3431 | reverse complement strand
TATTTTTCGGGGGGATTACCGCAACATAGATTGGACAAGCGAGGACTTTGAAAAATTAAAGGCTAACGGTTGGAAAGTAGCTAGGGTTAATGAGGAGCTCAAGTTGGACTTTATTTAGATGCTCTACTGGCAAACATTATTGTTATTCCCCTCTTACGGGCAAACTTTATTATCGCTGCACAAGGCGTTATGTATAGAGACAATAAAGTTAAAGGGTGAAGCGATCACCCCGAGGTTACAAACTTTATTATCGCTGCAACAGACTAAATGACAGCCATTATTTTTGGCTTCGAATTGTCCTCTATCAGCCTGCTCTAGTATGTTTAGCACAGCATGACTCGTTTTTATTGGGGTTGATTTGTACTGATGATACGAGGGATATTTGCGCCCACATACTATTTAGCTCATTAGCTTGTGTCATCGCATCGGTTATTGAGGTGCCTGAGAAAATAACAGTAAACTCTCCAGCTCCCCATTGTGCAATTAAAGAACTCTTCGGCATTTAATTTTTTAGTATATTGGTAAATTCACGTAAAACGCTATCACCTACTAAACGACCATAGATATCGTTAATGTTTTTAAAGTTATCTATATCGTAAATAAATAAGTAGTTAGAGATTTTTGGAATTGTATTTTTAAAAAAGCGCTAACACTTAAGAAAAAACCGCCAAACTGGCGGTTAAAAGGTCTACACAACACTGTAAAAGTTATAACTACATAGTTACTTTAATAGTTCGAGCACATCAAAGCAGGCACCCATTGTATGGTAATCAGTTTTACCTATTGGGCTTTTCATCGTGTCTATTTTTTGGTTGTCAGCGGTTAAAATTCTAAACCAAGCACCGTATTTATGATCGACTAAATGCTGCCACGAATACTGCCAAATTTTTTCATACCATTGCTGATATTTTTCATCCCCTGTTGCTTGATAAAGATACGCTGCACAACACAGAGTTTCGGCTTGCACCCAAAAGTATTTATCGTCATCGCAAATAGTTTTATCAGGGGCAAAGCCGTAGCAAATACCGCCGTGTTTTTTATCCCATGCTACATTTATTGAGTTATCAAATAAGGCTTGAGCGCGTTCAATAAGCCATTTTTGTGGCTTATGCTTATTTAAAAACATAAGTAGTTTTGACCACTCTGTTTGATGGCCTGGTTGAAAGCCCCACGGACGATATAAATTTTTAGGATCGTCTTTGTTGTACTTTAAATCGACCTGCCAATTTATGTCGTAATGCTCCCAGATTAATCCGCCCATTAAACTAGCTTGGCGGTTAACCATGTTGTCGGCAAGTGTGAGCGCACGGTTTAAAAATATTTCGTCTTTTGTGGCTTCATAAGCGGCAATAAGTGCTTCACAAGTATGCATGTTGGCATTTTGGCCGCGGTATGAATCACATTTTGTGAAGTCGCTGTTATGCTGATCCTTATATAAACCGGCTTTTGCATCCCAAAAATGTGTTTCCATTGTTTGAAATGTATCGTTGAGATATTTACGTGCTTGCGTAACGCCTACGCGGTATGCCCAGCTGTACGCTAAAATAACAAATGCAAAACCATAACAATGATTGGTGTTATCAAGCACGATTGCTTGACCGTTTTCAACTTTTAATAACCAGTTGTAGCCACCTGTTTGCTCAACAAGGTGATGCTTACGAATAAACTCAATCCCCGATTTAACACGATTAAGGTACTTTTCGTCATTAAAGGTTTGATACGCGCGTGCATAGTTAAATACAAAACGAGTAGAGCTTACTAAGTGGCGCGTGTGTTTATCAAATACCTCACCGTTATCAGAAAAGTTTTGGTAAAAACCACCGTGTTCATCGTCAATATTTGGCTCATAAAACGCTAACGTGTCGCTAATGTGCTGCGTTAAAAATTCACGGCTTTTAAAGTTGTCAGGTGTGCTTTTCATAGTTCGCTCCTAAAATCGTGTAGAGACTTTTGGTTAGGTAGGGAGTTAAATGCCCCTTTGTAAGATGCGGTATGGGCACCACATAACGAAGCAAATTCAAAAATAGTTGTTAGTATTTCAGGCGTGTTGCAAAGCTCGCTAAAAGAGCTGGGTGTCAGGTTGTGTAAGCCTAGTTGATACAGCAGTCCACCTACAAACGCATCTCCTGCAGCGGTAGCATCAACCATAGTAACCTTTTTAGGGTGAAGCGTTTGCTTGGCATTTTTTATATACCAATGCATAGGGTTGCCTGCATCGGTAACTACAAATAGCTCACAACCGTTATTAAGTGTTTGGGCAATAAACTCATCGCTCGATTGCTCACCCGCTAAGTATTCAAGCTCTTCTTTTGAGGCTTTAATAATTGAGCAGTCTTTTAATAACGGTAAAATATGCTCGCGAGGGTTGGCATCGCTTGGCCATAAATTGAGGCGCAAGTTAATATCAAAGCTTACAATTGAGTTATTTTGTTTTGCAAATTTAACACCGTAAGCGGTGGTGTTTCTGATGTTTTTGTTGGTTAATGTGTTTGAGCAAATATGAAAAATATCGCATTGCTCAAACCATTCGCGACTAAAGTCATCGTTACTAAAGTGCAAATCGGCGGTGTTATCACGGTAAAACTCAAACGTACGATCGCCATCGTTATCGAGTGATACAAACGCGAGAGCTGTTTTTGCTTGGTTGGTAAAACGCATAAAGTCGGTTTTTACACCTTGCTCTTTTAATGCATTATGTAAAAAGTCGCCAAAGCTATCAGTGCTTAGCATTCCTGCAAAATAGGCATTACCGCCTAGCTTTGCAATGGCAACGCTTACGTTTGCAGGCGCACCGCCTGCAAACTTTGTAAACGCTTCGTGTTCGTTGCTGTTTTGGCTTAATTTATTTGAAAGTAAATCAACCAGTACTTCACCAAAGCATATTGTGTGTTTCATGATCTTGCCTTAGTTATTAGTCAAGTAGCCAATGTAATGCTATTGCCGCTGTCCATGAAAAATCTTTACCACCACAGCCAGCACCTGTTTCTGGGTTAAAATATTCGTAGTAGCCTGACTTAACAACTAGGTTGCGAGTGTCATCTTGAATTTTGTTAGCCGTTGTTACAAAGCCTGCTTCTTTAAGGCCTATGGCTATCATCCAGTTGATGTGTAACCAAATCGGGCCACGCCAGTAGCGTTGTGGCTCGTATTTTTCTTCTTTAGGGTGAGTGGATGCCACACTAAATTGGCTCGACTCAATAAAATCTTCGGTGGCTGTATTAATTATTTTAGTTTGCTCATCGCTTGTTAAACCTGCATATACAGTTAATAGCGCGGCTGATGTTTTAACTTTAGCCAAGCTGTTAGTTAATACATCTCTGCAATAAAAGTACTGGCTTTGTTCACACCATAAAGTGTTTATGGCTTGCTCTGTTATTTGTAAACGCTGTGCTAAGTAATCAGTGCGATCATCGTTTAAGCCAAGTTGTTCACCCATTTTGAGTAAATCTTTGGTTGCTCGGTGTAAAATAGCAATAATACCTAGGTCATTCATTTTGTACGGACAGGTTTCGTAAATTACTTTGCTGTCAAAGTTGTTACGTTTGAAAAAGTCTACAAGGTATAAAAAGCGGTCGTATTCACTTTTATGTGGACGCTGAGAAGAATCCACATGACTTGTATCACGGCGCGTATATTCCCAATCTACACATGGCACAGCATGAAGAGCGTCATCCCATGATGGGCTGTTATCCATGCCCGATTCCCACGGGTGGTAGGTCACTACTAAACCTGTTTTTTCAGGATCTCGGTCGTTGTACCACCATAAATGATAATCAACTACTTGTGAAAATAACGCTTTAACTTTTTGTTCTGCAAGTGCTTTATCTTTAGCGCTGGCAAGCATTTCTTTCATTATGGTGGCGACTACTGGCGGCTGTGAAATAGACGTACTTTTAATTTTTTTATCCGAACCCCATACGTCAGGGCCAGGAAAATAAGTATCTGAATCTTTATGAAACAAGATGTGCGGCACCATGCCATTATCCCATTGGCCTGAAAATAACACATCAATTTCTTGCCATGCGCGGCTTTCGTCTGATTTCATCCAACCTAGCGCTGTAATGGCTGAATCCCAGTTCCACTGAAACGGGTATAGGCCATGTGTTGGTACTGTATAGCCACCTAAGTCGTTCGCTATAAGTGTTTTAGTAGCAAGGTCTGCAAGCGATGAAGCCGTTGCTGAGTCAATTTTACCGCTGTTTGCAGTAGTCATATTGGGTGCTCTTTGTGTGTTATTTCCGATTTGGATAATATTAAAGCACTCATTATGGGTTGTAAATGTTTTTTTTCTGTGCTTAAATCCTGTTCGAAGTAACAAAAAACTAACATGTTTACTTGATTATTTCGGCTTTGCTTAGCCTCACTCTAAGTAAATACACACAGACAACCAGCACAATTGGAGAATACCCGTGAATAAAACAACGATCGCCTCTATTGTATCTTTATGCCTTGCACAGGGCGCTTATGCGGCAGAAGAAGCTGCACCAGATACAGCAAAAAAAGCTAACAACGTTGAGCGTATTATCGTCTCTGGTACCAGTAAAGGGCGTGTTATTTCAGACACTCCACAATCAGTAACATCTATTAGCGAAGACGAGCTGGTAAAGCTGTCTTCAAGTAGCCAAGCGGATGTGCTTCGCTATATTCCGGGTATTAAAGTAGAAGGCGGTGGCGGTGAAGTCGCTACTAATCTACAAGTAAGAGGCTTACCTTCATCGGGTCAGTTTCAGTTTACGCCGCTGTCTTATGATGGTTCACCTACACTGAGTGTTTTTGGTTTAAACTCATCGGCGTTTGATGTGTATTACCGTAATGATTTGGGTATTGAGCGCGTAGAGTTTGTGCGTGGTGGTGTATCTAATTTATTTGGTCAAGGTTCTGTGGCCGGCATTATTAACTATATTTCTAAAACGGGCAGTGATGATCCGCAAAGTACCGTACAAATGGAGCTTTCTGACCAAGGGCGTACTCGCTTAGATTTTGCAGCGAGCGGTCCACTTAACGAAGACGGCTTATATTATGCGCTTTCTGGCTTTTACCGTTACGACGAGGGCCCATTAGATACAGGCCTTGAGACTAAAGGTACACAGTTGCGTGGTAATATTCGTAAAGAATTTGATGATGGCTCTGGCTCATTTACTGTTTACGGACAGTACATTGACGACCAAGCTCAGTTTTACTTACCTATTCCACTTGATGGCGACAGCCGCGAGCGCTTAAGTGGTAATGATGGTCGTGAAGTCGAATCACTGCAAACGGCGCAAGTATCTAACTTAACCTACGATACAGCAAATGGTCGTTATGAATCGCCAATCAGCGATGGTGTAGTTACTAAAGGTGGCTCTATTTCAGTGGTGTTTGAAAAAGAACTCGCTAACGATTTTGCCATTAATATGCGCAGTAAATACGCTAAATATCAACACGAATTTAATCTATTTTTAGACGGCGACGGTATTATTAATGTACCTGAAAGCCAAGACGACTTTTTAGCTAACCGAGGGCTAGGTGATGCAAGCGGTGCTGAGTTTTCTTATGTTAATTCAGGTGTCGCACTTGCAAGTGATGACTTACTATTTGCTAACCGCATTTTAGACCGTGACCGCCCAGCTGAAGATTTTTCTGCAGAATTTAATATCATCAAAAGCATTTTTGTAGGTGATTTTAGCCACGATATTACAGTCGGTACATTTTTCTCGCACAGTGAAGCCGACGACGATAACGTTATTACAACTTACTTAGGTGAGTTTAATAACAACCCTCGCTTAATCGACTTAACGTATACCGATGTCAATGGCGATGAGGTTCAGTACACTCAAAATGGTATTAGTGGCCCAGGTATTTCTTATACTAACCAAACCATTAGCGCTACGCGCCGGGCATTATATGTAGCAGATCAAATGGAAAGTGACGATTGGATTTTTGACTTTGGTGTTCGCTACGAAGAAATTGAAGGCAAAATTAGTCGCGAAGGCAGCCAAGTAGTTCAGATTTCTGATGATCCAACGCTTGCACCTAACTTACAAGTTAACACTACGGGCAGTGGTGTAATGACTTACGGCGAAGTCGACACGTCTGAATTTGCTGTATCAGGGGCGGCGTTATATCGCTTAACTGATAATTTAAATGTATATGCCAATGCATCTCGCGGGTTTTTCTTCCCCGAAATTAGAGGTATTCAGTTTAACGATTTAGGCGAGCCTGCCAGCTACGAAGCCGAAATTGTTGAGCAAGGCGAGCTAGGTGTTAAGTTTTTTGATAACGACTTTAGCGGTAGCATTGCGTTATTTAGAACTGACTTAAAAGACAGACGCAGCGTAGACTTTGTAAACGATGGTAATGGGGGCGTATTAGAGCTGCCAGTTATGCAATCAACTAAAGCAACGGGTGTTGAGCTTACCGGTCGTTACGATATTACCGATGAGTGGGCTGTTGATGCCAACATGACCTACACTGATCATGAATTTACTGAGTTTGACTCAGACCTTTCTATTATTGGTAACGAATTACGTCGTAAACCAAAAATATTATTTAACTCATCTATTAGCTACACCGCAGATAACTGGGATGCATCGATTTACCATAACTTTACCGGTAAAAACTTTGCTAACGATGCAAACTCTGTGGAACTTGATTCATTCCACTTATTTAGATTTGATGCAGGCTATAACTGGCAAGTTGCACCAGAGCAAACAGTACGCTTAAGCGTTGGGGTATTTAACCTGTTTGATTCTGACGGTGTTACTGAAGGTTCGCCTCGTCTAGGTAACAGCCAAACGGCAGATAACCCATATTTTGTAGGTCGCCCAATTCTCCCACGACGCGTTACTTTAAGAGTTAAATACGACTTTTAAATAAATGCTTTATGCCTATTAACCTACTTTGGGGTTAATAGGTTTTTTGCATTGTGATGTATTTTTCAGCTAAGTTAGCTACAGGTTTATCTTTTTGATTAGGTTCGTTTATTTGAAAAGGTAAGGGCAGGTAGCCATTTGGTATTTAATTTTTGAAAAGGCGCTGTGTTTTCATATTGTGAATACGCGAATTAATTATGAATATATTAGATTTTTCAATAGTTGCTCTTTATCTTGGTGCCTTATTGGTAATGGGATTTATGCTACGCGAACAAACCAATAAAAATGATTACTTTTTAGGGGGTAAAAGCTTAGGTTGGAAGCCTTTAGCTTTGTCGGTAATGGCCACTCAGCTTTCGGCTATTAGCTTTATTTCGGCTCCTGCATTTGTTGGTTTGCGTGAAGGTGGTGGTATGCAATGGCTCTCGTATGAGTTGGGTGTTCCGCTGGCGATGATTTTAATTTTAGCGACTATTTTACCCAAGCTTTATAAAAGCGGCATTGTCAGTATTTACGATTATTTAGAAATGCGCTTTGGCCGCTCAACCCGTGTGCTTATTAGTGTGGTGTTTCAATTTAGCCGTGCGTTTGCCACTGGCATTATGATTTACGCGGTATCGCTTATTTTACAAGGCACCATGGGAATAGAAGCATGGCAAGCAATTGTACTAACGGGAGTTATAACCGTTTTGTATTCACTGCAAGGTGGGATGAAAGCTGTAGTGTACGGTGATGCGATTCAAATGATCATCATTGTATTGGGTACTATTGCTTGTATAGGGTTTGGACTGTATCACTTAGGTGGGGTTGATACCTTCATTGCCAATGTTGATTCGAGCCGATTAGAAGCGATTAAGTTTGATTCATTTGGTTTTAGTGGTGATGGCTTTGGCTTTTTACCGATGATTTTTGGTGGTGTGGTACTTTACGCCTCTTACTACGGATGTGACCAAACGCAAGCACAGCGTGCGCTCAGTGCAAAAGATCCTAAAAACCTACGCTACATGATTTTAGCAAATGGTGTAGTGCGTTTTCCTATTACTATTTTATATTGTGTGTCGGGTTTAATTGTTGGCACATTGGCAATGAGTAACCCTGAATTTTTAGCAAAAATTCCAGCAGATAACCCTGATTGGATGATGCCTATATTTATTTTAGATTACCTCCCGCACGGCTTAATTGGTTTGTTAGTTGTCGCTATTTTGTCGGCAGCGATGTCGTCACTTAGTTCTGCAATTAATTCACTTTCGGCGGTAAGTATTGAAGATTACAGCCGTATTTCTAATAAAGAGCTAGACCAACCATCTTACTTAAAGTTAGCTAAATACTTAGGTTTAGCATGGGGCGCAATTACCTTAGTACTATCACTTTTTGCCGGTGACATAGCGCCGACCATTATTGAAGCTATTAACAAAGTCGGCTCGCTATTTTATGGCCCAATACTGGCGGTATTTTTAGTTGCTGTATTAAGTAAACGCAGTGCTGCATTGCATGCCAATATTGGCTTAATTAGTGGTGTATTAATTAACTTATTGGTGTCGGTATTTGCGCCTGATATTTTCTGGTTTTGGTGGAATTTTATCGGTTTTGTAAGCGCTGCGGTGATTATTTATGTTACGAGTCGTTTAATTTCAAGAGAGGTAAACGAAGTCACAAAAGTACAAAATGCCGAGACAGTATCAAACTCAATTTTAACTGGCAAAGATATCGTTATGCTACTTAGCATGTTTATTGTGATGATATTAATTTGTTTAGCTATTCCTTCAATTTTTTCGTGAGCTGTGACTAATGGATTCTAAAAAGTCGTTTTTAATTGATTTATTTACCACTGCGGTAAATGCCTGCAAACCGAGTGCTTGCATGAGTAAGTATTTAGAAAATATAGATGCAAGCAAAGGTTTGTGTGTAGTAGGGGCGGGTAAAGCCGCCGCTGAAATGGCCGCCGAAGTTAATCGCTTTTATGGTGATAAATGTTTTGGCGCAGTGGTAACGCGTTATGGCTACGAAAGTAGCGGTGATACTGGGCGAATTAAAGTGCTTAGTGCAAACCACCCAACACCAGACGATAACAGCTTAGCTGCTGGCAAAGAGTTATTGGAACTTGTAAAAAATAACCCGGCTGATATTCCTATTTTGTTTATTATTTCGGGGGGCGGTTCGTCGTTGATGTGCCTACCTGTTGATGATGTGCCTTTTTCACAAAAGCAAAAGCTTAATCAGTTTTTACTTAGAAGTGGTGCAAGCGTTGATGAAATAAATGTAGTGCGTAAGCAGTTGTCACTTGTTAAAGGCGGTAAGTTAGCGCAGGCCGCTAAGTCAGATTACGTTACGCTCATTATTTCAGATGTAGTAGGGGACAAACCAAGTGATATAGCATCAGGCCCTACTATTAGCGATGGCAGTCCTAAAGCCGATGCACTGGCTATTTTACAAAAGTACAATTGGCCAGTAATGGCAGAGGTTGAAGCGCATTTATTAAAACCAGAGCAAGAACGAGTTGCTGATACCGTGGGTGAGTACTTTATTGTTGCAAATGCGCAGCATGCTATTGATAGCGCTATAAGTGTTGCACAGCACCAAGGCTGGGAAACCCAGGTACTAGGGTATGATATTCAAGGCGAGGCTAAAGAAGTTGCAAAGGAACATGCGGCTATCGCTCTTGAGCAAAAAGCCCAAGGCAAGCGCGTTATGTTGTTCTCTGGTGGCGAGCTTACCGTAACCGTAGCTGATGTTTATGGCGATGGCGGGCCCAATCAAGAATACTTAATGGCGTTGGCTGAGGTACTTAATGGCGAAGCGGGTATTTACGCACTTGCTTGTGATACCGATGGTGTTGATGGTAGTAAAGATGTAGCGGGTGCGTATATAAATAACAGTACGATTGCTCGCGCACAAGATGCAGGCGAAAACTTACACGCACAGTTAGAAGGACATAATAGCCATCAGTTTTTTAAAGCCATTGATGATTTAATTATTACTGGGCCAACTAACACAAATGTGAATGATTTTAGAGTGATAGTGATTGAGTAGGCGCAGTTTGCCCACTTGTTCTTTATAATGGTTTCACGTAATCTTGTGCTCCAATTTTGTTAGGGTTAATAGCTATGTTTTCGTTAAACAACAGTAACTTATTACGCTCTGGTTTTGAGCTTGGAAAAGGCGAAAAACTATTTCAAGATATTGAGCGCGATATTATAAAAGTGGTGTTTTGGGAAAAGTGCGTAACTCAAAGTCATATTGTGAGCGCAACTCGTATTCCACAGCAAACTGTGTCGCGTTTACTTAAGTCGTTAACCCAACACGGTGTAATTGTACAAACTGATACGCTAATCCCTAATAAAAAAGGCAAACCTGGGTTTGGCATTGCCCTTAACCCCGATTACGGATTTACCTTTGGCTTAGCTATTTTGCTTGATGCTATTTCGCTTGCCGTAATGGATTTTACGGGAAAGGTGGTTTACACCCATATGCAGCTAATGTCGGATATGAGCATTAATAATGTGCTTAAATGTGCACAAAAGCTGGTGGAAGATATAAGTGCTGAGCGCGACATTCCAAGTGAAAAAGTACTGGGAATGGGCGTGGGTATCTCTGGCTTTTTTAGCTCAATGGATGGGAAAATGAATACCCACCATATGCTAGAAGAGTGGTCGCAGGTGGATATTATCGATATTGTGTCGCAGCATTTTCAACTCCCTACTTGGATTGTTAACGATGCTACAGGTGCAGCCGCAGGTGAGGGTGTTGCTGGTATTGGACGCGAGTATAAAAACTTTGTTTATATGTTTGTGTCGGCCGCATTTGGTGGCGGTATTGTAAATAATGGTGACGTACTGCGCGGTACATACGGAAACGCAGGTGAGCTTGGCGACATGCTACCACCTAAATTATATGCCCACCCCAATCTTGAATTACTAAAACGTATTTTGAAAAAAAATGGTGTAGCGGTTACTTCTATTTACGACCTGCATGACAACTTTGACCCCGATTGGCCTGGCGTTGAAGAGTGGCTGTTTAAAGTTCAAGACTCATTTGATTTGGTAGCAACCTGTTGCTCGGCATTATTAGATGCTGAAGCGATTATTATTGGTGGCCATATTCCAAAAGAGTTGGCTGAAAAAGTTATTGCACGCACGGAGGTCTATGCACAATTTAGACGTGGCGCTAAACGCCCTATGCCAAAGCTGGTGGTATCTAATATTGATAATTTTCCGGTATCAATTGGCGCAGCCACATTGCCATTTAGAGAATTGTGTTTGTAGCTTAATACCAATCCGCAATAATACTTAATCATTTTGCGGGGCTACACGTGTCGCTACCTGCGTTAAAAAATTCTCATTTACGACTGCATGGATGCAGAAGGTAGAGCAATGCAGGAGCAATTGCCGAGAACAACTAAATATCGAATTTTTTGCCTAGCTATCAACACGTTTTTCCAGCCTCAAAATAGCTTATTTAATTAAGCGAATTGGTATAAGAAATACACATTTTAAAAACAAAAAAGCCGATATTGTTTTATGCAATATCGGCTTTTTTAGTGCTATTTGTTAAAGCTATTAGGCTTTTGAAAACGCATCTTGCAGTGGTGGAACTACTTGCTTTTTACGGCTCAATACACCATCTAACCATACTTTATCATTCTCTGGTTTTACACCGTAAGCCTGCTCAACTAAGTTTGCATCGTCAGATACAATTAGCATTTCTGAGCCTTCTTTCATTATGTCGGTAAGCAGTAAAAACACAGAATGGCGGTTACCCTCTACTTTGAGCTTAGCAATATCGGCTGCAAGGTCTGCTTTAATATCGTCAAAAACAGCAAGGTCGATTACTTCTAGTTGGCCAATGCCTACTAGGTTACCGTTCATGTTGAAATCTTTAAAGTCACGCATTACTAAATCGCGCGCTGGTGTGTTTTCTACCGCAGATTTAACGCGGAACATATCCATACCAAGTTCTTTAAAGTCTTCTACGCCTGCAATTTCAGCTAGCGCTTCAACACATTTAATATCGGCAGTGGTACATGTTGGTGATTTAAATATGACAGTGTCGCTTAAAATTGCGCACAGCATAATACCAGCGATGTCTTTAGGGATTTCTACACTGTAAAAATCGTACATCATTTTAATAATGGTGTTCGAACAGCCAACAGGACGAATCCAACATTCAAGCGGAGTCGATGATGTTAAGTCACCTAGTTTATGGTGATCTACCACACCAACAACGCGAGCTTGGTCGATATCATCGGGTGCTTGTGTTTTTTCTGTGTGATCCACAATGTAAACGTCTTCGCCAGCGTAGCTTAATTTTAGCTCTGGTGCTTCGAAGCCAAATTTATCAAGGATAAATTGAGTTTCTGGTGAAATTTCACCAAGACGTGTTGGAATTGCTGGCTCATCGATTTGGTTTTTTAAATAAGCCAGTGCAATTGCACCACAAATAGAATCTGAATCTGGGATTTTATGGCCCACTACATACATAGACATTGACGGAACTCCTTTAAATTTGCCGATATTCTAACAAAGTCTGCACGGTTTAACATATAGACAGTGCAATTAAGTTTTAGTTACACTTTAAAATCTTGAATTAAATAGGAAGTGTGCACATGCAACTTGGTCGCAAAGGTTGGAACAACGTTATTATTTTTTCAATGTTGATTATGATCTTCTTTTTAAATGGCTGGCATAAGCAACTTTTTAATTCAGCTGATGAGCCTTCGGTACAGCCTGTATTACCAATTCAAAGCTTTGTATTGACGCTGACATTTGTTGATCAAAAAATTGAGCGTATTGGAACTAGTTGGCGTACAACAATGTTACAAATAGATGCGCCATTTGTCTGGCAAGCTTCTGAGCAACAACTTAGTGATTTAATTAACCAATGGCAAAGCGCGCAGTTAATGGGTGTTAACGAATCTGTTGTTTTTAATCCTAATGCGCCTTTATATGTTGCTACTTTTGAATTAGCTGGTGAGAGTTTACCTTGGATTTATTTGCTTTATAAAGGCGATGGGCAATATTACTTACTCGAAAAGAGTAGCCAACGAATACTCGCACTCGATTTAAAAACTGCACAGCAGTTATTTCCTAGTTTTGATTTTTCACAAAGTGAGTCTAATTAATGCCTGAATTACCAGAGGTAGAAGTGAGCCGAATGGGCATCACTCCCCACGTACAAAACCAAGTTGTCACAAAGGTAAATATTTACAATGCCAGTATGCGCTGGCCAGTGCCAGATGACGTGTATCAACTTGAAGGGCTAATTGTTACAAGTATTGAACGACGAGCTAAATACTTACTTTTACACTGTGAGCTTGGCAGTACTATTTTACATTTGGGTATGTCAGGTAATTTACGTGTTGTAGATAAAAGTGAGCCGCTTAAAAAGCATGACCATGTAGAGTTTATTTTTGGCAACGGTAAAGCACTGCGCTTAAACGATCCTCGCCGTTTTGGTTGTTGCTTATGGCAAGAGCCCGGTGAAGTGCATAAGCTACTCTCTAAGCTTGGTCCTGAGCCGCTTACCGATGATTTTTTTGCTAAACGCGTGTACGAACAATCGCGCAATAAAAAAGTACCCGTAAAGCAGTTTATTATGGATAACGCAGTGGTAGTAGGTGTTGGTAACATCTATGCGAATGAATCGTTATTTAAAGCGGGTATACATCCAAAGCGAGAAGCGGGAAAAGTTTCACAAAAGCGCTATCAAGCACTTATTCCTATTATAAAAGACACGCTTGCTGCGGCTATTATGCAAGGTGGTACTACGCTTAAGGACTTTGCACAAAGCGATGGTAAACCAGGGTATTTTGCACAAGAATTATTAGTATATGGGCGTAAAGGCAAGCCATGTATGACATGTGAAAGCGAACTGCAAGAAATACGGCTAGGGCAGCGCAGCACCGTTTTTTGCAGCCATTGCCAAAAGTAATAACACCAGCCTTCTTAATGAAGCGCATTGGCATAAGTAACCTGAACTCTGGATAATAAATCTATCTCGAGCAGCTATTTTAAGCGCTAACTGCGTTGAATTTACTAAAAATCTCTGGCTAGAGAAAATAAATTTAAATATCACCATGATTCAATACGTTAGTAAACTTCTTAACCAGAGCTTAGGTTAAGTACTTTATTTAAATAAACAAAAACCCCGTTGATACTTGGTATCAACGGGGTTTTTAGTTTGCGCTAATTGCGTTATTTAAACTTTAAACTCATCGACTGATAAACGAAGTTCTTCAGCAAGTTTTGCTACTTCTGAACTTGAGATGTTTGTTTGGCTTGCGCCTTCAGCGGTTTGTTCTGCAATGGCTACGATTGATTCTAAGCGTTCACTAATCTCTTGTGCTACTTGTTGTTGCTCTAATGCAGCAGTTGATATTTCTTCACTGACATCGTGAGCTTGAGATACCGCAAATGTAATAGAATCAAGCGCGCTACTAGCTAAGTCTGTTTGCTCAACACACGATACAGCACGTTGTTTACCTTTGCTCATTGCTGTTACCGCAGCTTCTGCGCCTGTTTGTAGCGATTCAATCATTGATTGAATTTCTTGAGTCGACTCTTGTGTTTTACTTGCTAAAGAGCGAACTTCATCGGCTACAACCGCAAAGCCTCGGCCATACTCACCAGCACGTGCAGCTTCAATTGCAGCATTAAGTGCTAATAAGTTTGTTTGGTCTGCAATACCGCGTATTACATCTAATATGCTACCAATTGATGCGCTATCTTGATGTAGTTTATTGATAACTTGAGAGGCGTCGTCTACTTCACGAGCAAGCTGCTCAATCGTCGCTTTATTGTTGTTAGAAATACCTTTAACGCGTTCGGCTTCTTTGTCAGCATTTTTAATTTCACTAAGCGCTTGTTGAGCACTGTTGCTAACTGTTTGCGATGTGCTGCTCATTTCAGTGGTTGCAGTTGCTGCTTGTTCAACTTGTGCTTGTTGATTGCGAATTGCTTGACTTGATTCTGCAGTAATTGCAGACGTTTCTTCTGAAGCGGCGGCCAGTTGAGTCGAGCGAGAAATAATGCCTTTAATTAAGCTGCGCAAGCTATCAATTAAAGTATTACAACTTTTAGATAGTTCGCCAAACTCATCTTTAGCAGTGTCATCTAAGCGTTGTGTCATGTCGCCACTGGCAACAATATCTAAAATACGATTAACTTCAGCAAGCGGTTTGGTTATACGACTAACTGTAATAATGGCAATTGCTATCGCTAGAAGTGTTGCGATAACCATCCCTACCCATGTCCATAAATTAGCTGAATCTACATCGCTGCGCACACCTTTTTGTAACTCAAAGGCAACATTGCTTGCTTGTGCAACTAATTCATCAATTTGATTAAGTGCCATTTTCGTTGCTTGCTCTGATTCGGCAAGCTCTCTTTCGGTCAGTGTGATTGAGTCAATTAGGCGTTTTTTATTTGCAGCTAAACCACTATTACCTTTAATATTATTTTCGAGGGTATCTACATACTCTTTTAAGTTATTGAATAAATCACTGTGAGTTTGCTCTATAGCAGGTTTTATTAACGCTAGAGTGCGTGTTACTTCATCAAAATAGTAGCTTTGTTCGTTTTTAACAATATCAAGTGTATTGAGTGTTTTAACTGTCAGCATGTCGGTGCTATTACTTACAACCGACATAAAGTTATTCTCTAAATTATTAGCAGCTTGGAATGCGCGTGCATGATTTTGCTCAAAACCGTCTATGTCCAATATGTCGAGTACGACAGAATTTGCATCTTCAGCGTTAAGTTCAATAATTTCTAATTGAGACTTTAATGTTTTATTAAGTGCTAATTGTTTACCCTTATCTACAAGTAAGCTCTCTACAGTACTTAAAAAACTTAGGTAGGTTTGTTCTACATTTATACTGCTTTGGTTTAAAGCTGGATCATCTTTTACGACTGCTTGTAGTTCGCTATGAAGGCTATTAAACAGCTGTTTTTGTTCGAGTACTTGTTTTTTTATTGGCGCCAGTTCATTTGCAGATGAAGTGTAAAAACTCGCTTGAGCGGCTTTACTCATTAAAATGAATTCAGCTTGTAACTCAGAGCTTTTATTCAGAGCTGGAAGTGATAGTTGGTTCACTTTTTGAGTTGAGCGGTCAATATTTGCTATTTTTATTAAAGAATTGCCACCAATTATTAAAAGTAATAGCGTGATAAATATAAAACCACCCCAAATACGTTGGCTTACTGTTAGATTCATATAGGTTTCCACTCAAAAGTACTTCAGTTAGAACTTATCGGCGTTTGTACTGATAAGTTAAGTAATTAAAATCAATTACTTTAATTAATTTTAATTATTAGTCTATAAATCTAACAGATGTATTAGATTATTTCAGGTTATTTAGACAAAAGGTGGGATTTTTCTACAATTTTTTGTTTGCTAGGTAGTTTCATTAGCGTCATGCTGTTACCCCACACACACCCTGTATCTAAAGCGTGTACACATTTATGGTTTGTATTACCTTCAAGGGCAGCCCAGTGCCCAAAAATAATATCCTGTTTAATGTTTAATATATTTGGATGCATAAACCAAGGTGTTAACTCATTATTATTGATTGTTGCGCCTTTTGCACTAAGTTCTAGTTGATTATTACTTGTTAAAAAGCGCATTCGAGTAAAATAATTAACTATGTATCTAAATTTTTCAAAGTCGTCTAGATCATTATGCCATTTCACAGGGTGTGGCTTATACATTTGCTCAAAGAAGGTTTTTGCATTATTTGATTGGTAACAGCTTTGCGCAAACTGTGCATATTTTAACGCATTTTCAATTGACCAATCAGGGTTAAGACCAGCATGAGATATAAAGCTATTATATTTTTTTAAGTATAAGGCAAGAGGCTGAGTTTGAAGATATTCAATGTAATGGGTGAGTTTATGGCTATTGAATATTGGGCTAAGTTTGTCTTTTGGGTTAGTTGGTTTATTTAAGTAATAGCAGGCAATCATATGCAAATCATGATTGCCAAGTGTAATCGTTATGCTGTCTTGGTTTTGGTAAATGTAATCTAAGCAGGCTAAAGAGTCTGGTCCGCGAGCGACTATATCTCCTACTAAGTAGAGGTGATCTTTACTTGGGTTAAAATCTACCCGCTGTAGCAAGGTGCTAAATTCGCTAAAGCATCCTTGTAAATCACCTATTACGTAATCAGCCATACAATTTAGTTATCATTTAATGCAAAATATTAGGGCAAGCTAAACGAAACACGTTAATAGGTGCCTGAAACTCAGAACCAAATTCATTGCGTAAAGTATAATGCCCTTGCATAGTGCCTACTGGTGTATCAAGTATAGCTCCACTGGTATATTTGTAGCTTTCACCAGGGCCTATGGTTGGCATTTCGCCAACAACACCTTCACCTTCTACTTCAGTTTCTTTGCCATTTGCATCTGTAATCAACCAATAGCGGCTAAGTAACTTAGCGCTACACAGACTATGGTTTCGAATAGTTACCGAATAGGCAAATACGTATTTTTCGATCTCTGGTTGAGACTGACCTTCTACGTAAAATGTTTCTACAGATACCTTAACAGGCGATCCAATATTACTGCTTGTTGTCATAAATCCAATTAGCTATATCAATAAATTGTTGTAAAGATAAGCGCTCAGCGCGCAACGTTATGTCTATCCCAATGCTTGTAAGCTCTTCTGCTGTTAGTAAGTTGCCCAAGCTGTTGCGCAGTGTTTTACGGCGCTGATTGAAGGCTTCCAAGCACACAGTGTTTAGAATTTTAACGCTTTTAGCCGTGCGTTGTTCTGGCTTTTTAGGGATTAAACGAATAACTGCAGAATCAACCTTAGGTGCTGGCTTAAAGCACTCAGGTGGCACTTCTATCACTGGCATTGCATTACAGTAGTATTGAGTCATTACACTTAAACGGCCAAAGGTTTTACTACCAGGGCCTGCAACCATACGCTTTACGACTTCTTTTTGTAGCATAAAATGCATGTGTTCAATATTGTCTGCAAATTCAAAAAGATGAAACAGTAAAGGCGTAGAAATATTATAAGGTAAGTTGCCAAACACTTTTAATTTTTTGTCGTCTCTTACTAAGCTTGCAAAGTCAAACGTCATTGCATCGCCTTGGTTAACGGTTAATTTAGGGCCTAAAAATGGGTGCTCAATTAAACGTTGTGCTAAATCTTTATCTAGTTCAACAACCGTTAGGTGGCCACTAAGATCAGCGACAGGCTCTGTAATAGCGCCAAGTCCAGGGCCAATTTCTACTAAGTTGTCTTCTGGTTTAGGATCGATTGCAGAGACTATTTTATCGATGATCATTTCATCAAATAAAAAGTTTTGCCCAAAACGTTTACGGGCGCGGTGTCCTAAATGTACTTTATCGGTCATTGATTTTGTGCTTTTTCTTGGGCGAGCTTAATTGCTTCGCGGATCGCTAATTCAAAACTGCCAACGTCAGCTGTACCTGTACCGGCTAAATCTAGCGCAGTACCATGATCAACTGAAGTGCGGATAAATGGTAAACCTAATGTAATATTCACGGAATTACCAAATCCCTTGTATTTTAGCACAGGTAATCCCTGATCGTGATACATAGCAAGCACAGCATCAGCTTCAGATAGATATTTATCTTGGAATAACGTGTCCGCAGGTAATGGACCTATTAAATTCATACCTTGGCTTCTAAGTACATCGAGAGTAGGTGTGATTGTTTCAATCTCTTCACGTCCTAAGTGACCATCTTCTCCTGCATGCGGGTTTAAACCGCATACCAAAATACGTGGCTTTTCGATACCAAATTTAGTTTGTAAGTCGTGATTTAAAATACCAGCTACTTTAGTAAGACGTTCTTCGGTAATAGCACGCGATACATAAGCAAGTGGGATATGAGTTGTCACAAGTGCGACACGCAAGCCCTCAGTTGCCAGCATCATCACAACGTCAGCAGTATCTGATTGCTGTGCAAAGTATTCAGTATGGCCGCTAAAAGAGATACCAGCTTTGTTAATAATACCTTTATGGACAGGACCAGTTACAACAGCATCGAATGTACCATCCATGTTTTTTTCACTTGCGATACGCAAAGTGTCTAAAACGTATTGGCCATTACCGTCGTTTAATACCCCAAGTTCTACATCAACACCTAAATCAACTTGATGTATATAAACACTACCTGCAGGTGCTACTTTTGCGGAGGCATTTTCATCAAACTTAATTAAATTAATGGGCAAACCAAGATGTTTAGCACGTTCTTTAAGTAGTTTACCATCAGCTAGTACGACAAGCTGAGCATCCCACGCTTGCTGAGCAAGCGTAAGAAGTAAATCTGGGCCGATGCCTGCTGGCTCGCCCGGGGTAATCGCAATTCTTAAGGTCATATTTATTGGTCTGTAGGGAAAATTTCAACGTGAGCTTGCTCGCGCATTTCTTGTTGCCAGTTAAAACTTTCTTCTTTAAATTTACGATTGAATAACATGCCATGAGCACGATTGCGTTTAGCAAGCTCTGTTTTATCAGCTACACGTTTACCAAGTAACTGAACAATATGCCAACCAAATCGAGTTCTGAATGGCTCACTAATTTCATCTTGTTTAAGAGAAAGTAAAGTATCTCTAAAAGCTGGAACGTAAGTTGTTGGATCAGTCCAATCGTATTCGCCACCTTTGAGAGCTGAACCTGGATCTTCAGAATATTCTTTAGCTAGTTCACCAAAATCAGCGGTACCAGCACGTAAGTCTTTTGCAAAACCAGCAAGCATATTTCGTGCTTTTTCTTCGCTTAAGATAATAGAGGGTTTGATTAGTATATGACGTGAGCGCACTTCAGTTGTTTCTACAACTTGTAGTCCACGAATTTCTTGTACTTTAATTATATGAAATCCAGCGCCAGAGCGAAGAGGGCCAATAATAGCACCACTTTTTTTGCCTTTAACCGCTTCTGCAAATAATGATGGCATTTCATTAATACCCATCCAGCCTAGTTGTCCGCCTTCAAGTGCTTTTGAACCGCTTGATGACGAAATGGCAATACGTTTAAATTCTTGATCATCATTTAATAGTTCTATTACTTTATCTGCTCGTGTTTTTGCTGCAGATATTTCATCAGCAGTCGCATCATTAGGAATATCGATAAGAATGTGCCCGATATTATACTCTTCAGAGTTTTGTCCCTGACTTTCCATAATTTTTAGCAAATTATCAACTTCTTGATCGCTAATATAAATTCGGCGATCTACATTGGCGCGTGTAACTTGTTGAGTGGTTATTTCTTTACGAATTTCTTCACGGTATGCTTGAAAACTCTCGCCAGAACCTTCAATGGTTTTACGTAGATCAGCAATTGTACCGCCTTGCTCTTTTGCCATATTTGCTAGCGTTTGGTCTAGCTGGCTATCAGATATTTGTAATCCCATACGTTCAGCCATTTGCATCATCAATGTTTGGCTAACTAAGCGTTCTATTGCTTGTACACGTAAGGTTTCATCTTTAGGAAGTTGCTGCCCTTGCTCTTCGGCTTGTTTTTTAACACGATTTACAATGGTGTCTACTTCACTATTTAAAATAACGCCTTGGTTTACAACGCCAATCACCTTGTCGATTTCTACAGGGGCTGCTAATGCACTTTGGCAAAGGCTGATACTTAAAACTGTTGATACTAATAATTTTTTTAAAGTCATGTTCTCTTTACTACTCTTGCTAATAGTACTGTTGTGATACTAGTTACTAAGAAAATACGGTCTACGATAGCCAAAAATACCTTGTTGTAATAGTTTTTGTGCATCATAGCGGCTTTTACTACCCAGTCCTTTTAATACAAAATTAAAACCAATACTTGAGTCAAAAGTTGCTTGTTCTTGTCCTATTGACTGATTTAAGTCAGTTTCGATTTGGCGATGACCAGTAATTTGGAATGCCCAACAGCATGATTCATACTGTAATCCGCTCAATATTTCGATACTTCTGTTATTTTCAAGATCTCGATGATAGCTTGCAATAAATTGCCATTCGTCACTAATGGGAATACTTGTAAATACACCCGCTTGCTCGATTGTATTTCCTGAGACATCATTTGCATAGCGATGGTTCAATTGTACTAGCTGATTATTATCACCTTTGTAATCAAGTGTTACATTTGACTGAACCATTTGTTTACCATCTGTATCGTATTGAATACCTCCAGCAAGGTACCAACGTCGATGCCAATGTAACATGGTTTGGGCTGCAAATAGTGCATTATAATTAGTGTCTGAGTTTAAGCCTTGCTCTGTTGGTTTAGCTGAGTCACTTAAATAAAATATTTGTCCAGCACTAAAGTTAAACACTTCTTCTTGTTTTTTATCAAACAAACGCGTTGTTGCACCCAATGTAAATTGGTTTGCAGCTGCAATGCGGTCAACACCCGAAAATCGAGTGTCTCTAAATAAGCCATAGTAATCGTCTTGTAGCTTAGTTGTATCGAATAACCCAATATCAGATTGGTCTTTATTGGGGGTATATAAATACTGAACTTGAGGCTCCAAGGTTTGAATACCATCTTCAATAAAAGATGATGTATTACGTTCAAAATTTAGTTGAGAATATAAACGAACTTTAGGGATTGTACGTGATACGCTTTCGCTGTATTGCGTGCCATCTAAATCACCATGTTGTTTATAATTTGTTTGCAATAAACTTACTTCAGATAAAAACGACCATGCATGTTGTTTGTAATCAAAGCGAGCTTTAGGCTCTAAATGCACTCGCGTTGCTTGATCTATAATGGCTGAGTCGTTAGTAAAATGACTGATTTCGCCAGAAACTGTAAAATCAAAATTATCAATACGCCATGGGGCTGTTTGAGTAAAGTTGATTTGAGGTATAGCGGTATATGATTCTAAGTGATCACCGAGCACTTCAAAGTTTTGCACTTTAATATCTGTACGCCATGTCTCACCTAAGTGTGTTAGTGCGCCAGTTCGGTAAAGTTGGGTATCGGTTTTATTTGCATAGTTAGAATCAAGATCAGTAATGTAATTGTCATCACTTACGTTGGTAATATCTACATTAGCTCGCCAGCTCTCACCTAAATAACTTCTTTGTTGCCAATGAAACATATAACGTGAATCAAGAGTTGGCTCTGAATCGTCTTTATTTAAGTACTCTACACCGACCAAACCTTCATGTTGCTCAGTTAAGTACCGAAACTCTGTTTGCAGTTGCAAGCCTTTACGAGACATATAGCGCGGGGTAATAGTGGCATCAAAATTTGGCGCTATGTTCCAGTAATAAGGTGTAATTGTTTCAATACCATAGCGATCTGAGCTGGAAATATTAGGCTTTAGTAATCCTGATTTACGACGTTCATCGAGTGCAAATGTAAAATAAGGCAAATATAAAACAGGTGTATCAAGAATTCTTAGTACCGCATTGTGAGTTTCACCCCAGCCTTCCTCGCGGGATAAATTAATTTCGTCTGCTTCTATTTCCCATACAGGACTTTGACCGGGACAAGCAGTAAAGCTTGCATTCATGAGCACTAAGCCAGAATCATTCACGGTCAGCTTTTCTGCACCACCTTTACCTTGTTGATCGGTTAAACTGTAATCTGCACCAAGTAGGCTAATTTCTGAGTTGCTTAAATCGGCGTTTAGCCCTTTGCTGCTTATTTGGCTAATTGTGTCACGATAAGTAATTGGTCCGGTTGCATTTAATAAACCACGCTGTTTATCTATCAACGCAGTTTGTGCGGACAAACTCATATTAACGGTGTTAATATCAACATTGCCGGTAAATTCAGCACTTTGAGTGCCGAGGAGCTCTACATCATCAGCTTTAATATCAACAGTACCAAGCTCAAGGCCTGGAAGTGGTTGCCAAGCTCTGGTTTGCATTGAAATGCCACAAAGGTTGTGCGCCAGTTCAGTTTCGGCAAGCGATGGTGCGCTAACTACGCTTAGCATCAATATGCCCCAGGTTTTGCTCATTTATTGACCTTAATGCTTTGTGATTAAATATAATTTACACATAATAAAGGAAAATAATGGCAAATACAGTAATTGACCTAATTAACTTAGTTAAAAATAGATATCTTATAAAATGACACGCTTTGATAATTTACAACAATTTATAAACACACACTTTAATACGCAGCCTACTTTGTTAAGTGCGATAACAGGAGATGCTAGTTTCCGTCGCTATTACCGTTTAACGTGCAGTAATGAGCATTTTATTGTGATGGATTCAGAACCCCAAAAAGTAAATAACGCGCCTTATATATCACTTAATAAGGTATTTACCGAGCAAGGCTTTTTACTTCCAAAAATAATTGCTAGCGACGAGCAGCAAGGCTTTTTTATACTAAGTGATTTAGGCAGTAAGCATTTGGCTGATATGCTAGATGATGAAAATCGTATTGAGTATTACAAAGCTTTAATAAGTTTAAGTGCTCAATGGGCAAAAACACCACCCTCAGCAGTTATGCAAGCTTACAATAAAGACTTTATAAAACTTGAGCTCGATATATTTAGTCAGTGGTTAGTAAACGACTTTATAGATGAATCCCCAACTGCAGCGTATCAAGCTATGTGGCAAACAAGCTGTGAGTTACTCACTCAGGCTATGCTTGTGCAGCCTACAGTAACCGTGCACCGTGATTATCACAGTCGAAATATTATGAATAGTAATGGCCTGTGGGCGATTATAGATTATCAAGATGCGGTACGTGGTCCGCTTTGTTACGATTTAGTATCGCTGCTTCGAGATTGCTATTTTAAACTTCCGGCAAAAGAGCTAACAAGCTTGCTTGATTTTGCTTATAGCGAGTTCACTGCTCAAAATTTAATGGTTAATACCTCATTTGATGAGTTTAAATATTGGTTTGATTTAACCGGTATTCAGCGCCACTTAAAAGCAGCTGGTATATTTTGTCGATTATATTTACGCGACGGGAAAACAGGTTATTTAGATAATATTTTACCCACACTTGATTATATTATTGAAGTGGCTGCTAATTATCCCGAGCTTAAAGCATTGAGTGATTGGACTAAACATACCATAGTGCCAAAAGTGACTGAAAAGTTAGCAAAGGAGTGCACATGAAAGCGTTGATTTTAGCCGCAGGACGCGGACAGAGGATGATGCCGCTAACACAGCATATGCCAAAACCAATGTTAAAAGTAGCAGAAAAACCACTTATTGAGCATCATATAAATAACCTCAAAGCTGCCGGAATTACCGATATTGTAATAAACCTCGCTTGGCAAGGTGATAAAATAAAAGATTACTTTAACGATGGCAGTCAATTTGGGGTAAACATACTTTACAGTCAAGAAGTTGAAGGTGGTCTTGAAACTGCTGGCGGTATTATTCAGGCGCTACCTCTGCTTGGAGAGTCTTTCATTGTAGTTAATGGCGATGTATATACCGATTATGATGTAAGTGCGCTAATGCAGCTGCATTTGCAAGCGGGTGAGGCGCATATTGTGCTAATACAAAACCCACCACATAATCCAGATGGTGATTTTGCATTAAGTCATTTATCGCCAGAGAGTCAAAAGTATACATTCTCAGGGATCAGTCGGTATCAGGCTGATTTTTTCAAAGGGTTAACGCAAGGGAGGCGTCCTTTAGGGCCTATTTTACGTGAAAAGCTAAGTAAGCATGTAATCTCTACTGAGCTTTATATTGGTCAGTGGGATGATATAGGTACACCCGAACGTTTAAATGACTTAAACAAACGCCTTGCGGCGCATTAACTAAATTTTTTAAAAAGGCAGCATTATAAATGTGGGGAAAAATACTCGGTTTTTGTTTTGGCTTTATGTTTGGCAAAATTTTTGGTGCCATTTTAGGTTTATACCTTGGCCATTTATTTGATAAAAGCTTAAAAAGTAACTTTGATAAAGCGGGTGGCTTTTCAAGCTTGTTTAACGATGCAGATGTAAACGAGCGCCAAGCTTTGTTCTTTTCGAGCTGTTTTGCCGTAATGGGGCATATTGCTAAATCGAATGGCAGAGTTAGCGAAGTGCATATAAAAGCCGCCAACTTGTTTATGGATGAAATGGGTTTAAAAGGCGAAGAGCGCCGCGAAGCACAGCAGGCTTTTCAGTCGGGTAAAGAGGGCGACTTCTCACTTAAAGAAACCGTGCACGACTTTAAAGAACGCTTTGCTAAGCGAAACGACTTGATGCAATTGTTTTTAGAGATACAAATTCAAATGGCATTCTCTGATGGGGTGTTAGCCGAACAAGAAAAACAATTGTTAGCAGAGGTAAGTAAGCAGTTAGGCATTTCGAAAACGCATTTTGCATTCGTATTAAAACGCTATCAAGCAGAATTTAACTTTAGAAAGCAACAACAGCGCTTTAATCAACAGCAACAAAGCCAAGGGCAAAGTAGCAGCTACCGTGAAGGCTCGGGTCATCATGTCCCACCCAATAATAATATGAATCGTACACAGGCATTGGCGTTATTAGGGCTTAATGATGGTGTGACTGAGCGTGAGATAAAAGTAGCGTACCGTAAACTTATGTCCCAACATCACCCAGATAAATTGGTATCGCAAGGTTTACCAAAACACATGATGGAGCTTGCAGTTAAAAAGAGCCAAGATATTCAAGCAGCTTATGAATATTTAAAAAAGGCGGCGTAAAAAGCCGTCTATTTCTTTTGTTAGACGTGCGTGTTGATCCGGTTGATCGCGCAGGCCAAATAGCTGGCGTTGGCGATAATCAAATTTAGCATTTCGGTTAACCCAGCGTTGGCGATTTTTAAGGCTCATTAAAATATCATTGCTGTCATTAGCATAGTAAATATCGAGTAAAGCTGGCGTAACAAGTGACGTTGTTTGGCTCAAATCTTTATTACGTTTAGTATTAGGTAAGTAACTGCTTAAACTTATAAATGCATCTACTCTCTGTTCTGGAAAGTCGGCATAGTGCTCAAGTAATACGCCAGCACTGGTACCTTGTGCAATAACCACTACGTTACCTGGCTCTTGCATTGCAGTTTGGTATAGCGCATTAAAGCGAGCAATCAGATTTATTTTATAATTGTCGAGTACCTCATTAGTCACTTTTTCTAAAGCATTAACATAATGAGGTTCTGCATTTTTCTTCATATCTGCAGTCGCAGGCTCTGTGCTTGTAGCTGCATCAGGTGTCGTTGTTTCTGCAGGCATTTCTGTTGATGAGTCTGGTATTTTGCTGGCTTGCCAGTCTATGTCGGGTACCGTCATTGCGTAAGTGGTATAGCCTAAGTTATTAAGTTCTTTTCGTAAAAAGCTCATGCCAGCATTGTTTGTTGGCACTGATTGCCAGTCGGGTATAAGTAATACAACACCTCTAAAGTCGGCGCTCATATATTCGCTGTATAAACTCAAAAACTCGGTTTCACCTGCAAGTATTGATTTTATTTCGTCATTTGGAAGCAAGCGTTCAATATCGTTGTTTTCAATACTTGATAATGTAGGAGGGGCAATATGCTCTGCAGCTGTTACCTGTATGCTTAAAAATAGCGTACACATTAGTAATACGTTAAGTATACTTTTTAAAAACTGCGCAGATACCATAAGAAGCTCAAATAATGAATACTAATTAGGTATCGGCGTACTACGGTAAAAGTTTAGCACTATGGCTTAATAATCATTAATGCAATGATTAAAACTCAGGTTCGGCTTCAAATGTAAGTACTTGCTCAGTTGTAGGGTGCTTCAACTTCAGCATTTGTGCGTGTAATTGTAAGCGAGGAGCTGCGGCAAGTGCGTCTTTATGGGCATAGAGCCTATCACCTAAAATAGGATGTCCTAAACTTAGCATATGTACACGTAACTGATGTGAGCGCCCAGTTATTGGCGTTAGCTCTACACGGGTAGCATCGGCTTCGCGCTCAAGTATTTTAAAGTGCGTAAGCGATGGCTTACCATTTTCGTGATCAACCATTTGTTTTGGGCGATTAGGCCAATCACAAATAAGCGGCAGATCCACGGTTCCCGTATCGACCTCAAGCTGCCCAAATACACGTGCAATATAACGCTTAGCTGTTTCGCGTTCTTGAAACTGCATACTTAAATGCCTGTGCGCTGCTTTATTCATAGCAAGGCAAAGTATGCCTGATGTTGCCATATCTAAACGATGAACTATTTTAGCTGTTGGAAAAACACGATTAACACGGTTAATTAAGCTGTCGGCGTGTTTAGGATCTTTACCAGGGACTGTTAATAACTCGCTTGGCTTATTAACGATGAGCAAATCGTCGTCTTGGAAAAGTATTGTTAAATACGGGCTCATTGGGGGATTATAGTTAACTAACACAGCCTGCCTTAATGATTTTTAAGGGCGCTATTTTAGTGGAGCGAGGCTGAAGGCTCAAGGGAAAAATTTATTGCGTGTTTTTTGTTCTGGTGTAAAATTACACCAACTATTGCAAGCAAGGTTTAATGTTATGGCTAGACAAAGTATTTCGCTTACTGAGCAAAATGATTTATGGCTGCGTAATCACGTTGAAAACGTGGGTGATTACGCAAATAAAAGTGAACTGGTAAACGACCTGATCAGGCGTGCTCGAAGAGCTGAGGTAATAAATAGTAAGCTTGCAAAGTCTGAGCAAAGTGGCTTTAGCACTCAATCTGCAGATGAAATGCTAGCAGAATTCAAATCAAGCACGAAGTAATGCGTACATACAAGCTTTCAAACGATGCTAAAGAAGATTTACGTCGCATTTACCAGTACGGCTGTGATGAATATTCACAACAGCAAGCAGATAATTATTTTTATGCTTTTTTTACTATGTTTGAAAAACTAGCAGCAAACCCTTATTTCTACCAATCAGTTGAGCATATACGTAAGGGTTATCGGCGAGCAGTCTGTGGTTCAGACAGTATTTATTACAGGGTTACCGAAGAAAATGTAGAAATTATGGCTATTTTTGGTGGACAAGATACACAAGAGTGGCTTTAATCCTCTCAATTCAAAATTATCCTGAAATGTAATATTTTAAATTTCAGTATGAAAAGGGAAGGCTAAGTTAGCTAATCCCCTCGCAAATAATAGTACTCTACAGATAAAAATGAAAGCAAGCTAAGCTCTAATATTTAGAAATACTTTCAAATTAATATACTTGTTTGTCACTATGCTCTAGGGTCTATAGGAACTTAAATTCAATCTCTTAATGGAATTACAACAAGGAAAAAAATGAGTACATTGACTATTAATAGAATTAGAAATTTTTTAGATAAAGAGTTTAAAGGTAAAATAGATTTATCTAATTTACATAAAAAGTGCTCGGAAGATGATCGAATTAGTCAATTCAGGACGCGAGCCCTAGCAGCTTACTCCCTCTCTGTAGAAGCTTTTGCCGAAATAGACCAGGCTGCTAATTCAATAACTGATGGTTTTGGCGATAACGGTATTGACGCTATTTATTATGATGACACAAGGTATAATTTATGGATTGTTCAATCTAAATTTATCCAAAAATTAAATGGTGGAATAGACACTGGTGAGATAGATAAATTCGTAAGAGGCATAAAAAATCTCATTAATGCCGATTTTTCTAAATTTAACGAGCGTATACAAGAAAAGCAGGATGAAATACTAAATGCTTTGGATGAACCGTCAGTTAAAATTCAAATATTGTTTGCATATACAGGTAAAGGGTTGTCAAAAGAGAATTTAGAACCTATAAACCAACTACTCAGTGAGCAAAATGATACTGAGGAATTGGTCTTTTTTAATGACTTTAACATTGATAAAGCATATAAAGGTCTAATATCAGGCATTGACTCAGCCCCAATTAATGAAGATTTTTTACTATCAAACTGGGGTTATATAGAGGAACCTCTACAGTCATATTATGGACAAATAGCTGGCTCTGATTTGGCTGCATTGTGGGATAAGTATAGTGCCAGGTTATTTACCAAAAATATTAGAAGTTTTCTAGGTAACTCAACTGTAAACGATGATATTCAATATACAATAATGCATGAGCCTGAGAATTTTATATATTTTAATAATGGGATTACGGTTCTTTGTGAATCAATTAAAAAAAAGCCCCAAGGTGGTTCAGCTAAGAATATAGGCTCTTTTTCTTGTAAGGGAATATCGGTTGTAAATGGAGCTCAAACATTCGGTACAATAGGGGCATTATCTCAAAATGATAATGTTAACTTATCTAAAGTTAATGTTTTTGTTAAATTTATATCTTTAGAGGGGAGTTCCGAAGAGTTTGGCGAAAGAATTACTATAGCGACAAATACTCAAAACAAAGTAGACAAAAAGGATTTTGTCTCTTTGGACAAAGAGCAAGAAAGAATTAAGATAGAATTACGCTTAGAAAATGTTGATTATCATTATAAAAGATCTCGAGATAAGGTAATTCCAAATGATCAAAACTATACGTTTGAAGAAGTTACGTTTAGCTTGGCATGCTTTTGGTCTGAGGTAGATTATTCAACATTAGTGAAGAAACAATCAGGTAAGTTATGGGAAGATCCACAACAGGCACCATACATCAATTTATTCAATGAAAAATTGTCAGCTACCAAAATCATGAAAGCAGTTAAGATCTACCGATACGTTTCAAAAATTATGGATGCTCGATCAAAAAATACTTTTGGGAGAGCCAGAAGTATAAACAATTATGGGAATGCTTTCGTCACTCATATTGTTATTCAAAAATCAGGGCCTAAATATTGGTCAGAAACGTATCATAAATTCGATGACTTTTTGAATAACCAACTCCCCGATTCTGTCAACGATACGATAGATGAATTACATTCATTAGTTGAATCAGAATACCCTGACTCAATGATCGTATATGTATTAAGAAATTTTACCAAATGCAGACATTTGAAAGCTAAAATGATGCAATGATAGGCTCAGCCGTAAATTTTTTATAATAAAAAAAGTGCGATATAAATACCGCACTTTTATTTAACTTACGCTTATTAGCAGTCTTTTCTGAAACCTTAGTGCGAAACAACAATTAAGCGAATGGCATCAAGTTGTAACTGCGTTTTTTCAATATACGTAGTTAGGTCGTTGCGTTGCTTATCGTAAAACGTTATTTCTTCTTGGCGTATATTTGGGTTAATTTGCTTAAGTGCAACAAGTCGCTCTTGCTCTTCACTGAGTGATGTTTGCATTTTAACAAGCGACGCTGCGCGAATAACTTCAAGTTTTTCTTGTGCCATATCTTTAGCGGTTGTGATCATAGGGTGAACAGCGCTTTGTAGTGCACCGGCAAGCTTACTTGCTGTTTGGCGGCCAACGGCTGATAGCTGCTGATTAAAGCCTTCAAATGCCACATTCTCACCTAAGTTATTACCTGCTTTATCGAGCAATATACGAATTGGTGTAGGTGGTAAAAAGCGACCAACTTGTAATACTTTTGGTGCCATTGCTTCTGCAACAAAAATAAGCTCAACAAAAAAGGTGCCAGGCGGTAATTTTTTGTTTTTAAGCAGTGCAACTGATGCGCTACCAAAGTCATCGTCACAAATCATATCCATAGTGCCTTGCACCATAGGGTGATCCCAGCTGATAAAGTGTACGTCTTCTTGCGAAAGTGCCGTGTCGCGATCAAACGTAACCGTCATGCCATCGTCTTTAAGCGATGGGAATGAGGCACTTAACATATGTTCCGTTGGCTTTAAGATAATGGTGTTTTCGCCTTTATCTTCTTGGCTAACACCAAATGTGTCGAACACGTTGATCATGTAGCTTGGCAACTCAAACTGGTTATCGAGTTTTTCAATATCAGCTACAAGCGAATCTGCAGCACCTTGACCCGATGAATGTAGTTCTAGTAAACGATCTCGTCCACTTTCCATTTTTTTACGCAGTACTGCATTTTGCTGTGCTACTTGCTCAAGTAATGGGTCGAGTTCGTCTTCATCGCAGTTATGCGCAGAAATATATTCAAGTAGGTCGTCACGGAACTCTTTATAAAGCATTTGCCCCGTTGTTGATGTAGATTCGAATGCATCTAGGCCTTCGTTATACCAACGTAGCAGTACTTCTTGAGCGGTGTTTTCAAAATATGGCACATGAATGTTCACATCTTGCGTTTGACCTATACGGTCTAATCGACCGATACGTTGCTCGAGTAAATCTGGGTTCAGTGGTAAATCAAACAACACTAAGTGATGCGAAAACTGGAAGTTACGCCCTTCTGAGCCAATTTCTGAACACAGTAATATTTGTGCATTATCGTACTCGTCTGCAAAAAATGCAGCAGCGCGGTCACGCTCAATAATCGACATACCTTCGTGGAATACCGACGCTTTAATTGCTTCGCGTTCACGCAGTATTTGCTCAAGGCTGATAGCTGTTTCAGCTTTAGCACATATAAGCAGTACTTTTTCGCGCTTAAGTGTTTTAAGGGTGTCGATTAACCAATCTACACGTGGATCGAATAAACCCCAGCTTGCGCTTTCGCCTTCAAACTCTTGGAATATTTTTTCAGGAAACAGAGCACGGTGTGCACTTAGTTCAGGGTTTTGAATGCCGCCCATGTTACCAAGAACCGACATAGCCGTTTTATACTGTTTTGGCAGTGCCATTGGGTAGGCGTGTAATTTACGGCTTGGGTAGCCGTCAATGCCGCTGCGGCTATTTCTGAATAATATACGACCTGTGCCATGGCGATCGAGCAGCATATTAAGTATTTCTTTACGCGCTGGTAAATCACCTTGCTGTGCTTTTGCAAGAATATCAGTAATGTCGGTTTCTTTTAATAGCTCAATTAGCGTGGCTTTGGCTGCGTCGTCCAGAGCTTGCTCTTGCAGTAATTGATTTGCAGCTTGCGCTACGTCTTTATAATTTGCTTCTTCTTCTTTAAACACGTCGTAGTCGTAAAAACGATCCGGATCGAGTAATTGTAAACGCGCAAAGTGACTGCTGTGACCAAGTTGATCAGGCGTTGCTGTAAGCAAAATAAGGCCCGGAATATCTTGGCTAAGCTCTGCCATACGTTGGTACTCTGAGCTTGGCTTGCCGTTATTGATGCTTAGATGATGGGCTTCATCTATTACTAAAAGATCCCAATCAGCAAGTGTTGCTTGTTCAAACCAACGTTTTTTCTTGGTTAAAAACTCAAGGCTGGTAAGTACTAGTTGCTCTGTATCAAACACGTTTGGAGAATCTGCAAACGCTTCGTCGCAGCGCTCTTCATCAAAAATAGAAAAACGTAAGTTAAAGCGGCGTAGCATTTCTACTAACCATTGGTGCTGTAAGTTTTCAGGAACCACAATAAGTACGCGACTCGCACGGCCACTAATAATTTGTTGATGTAGTATCATGCCCGCTTCAATTGTTTTACCAAGGCCTACTTCATCTGATAAAAGTACGCGTGGTGCAAAACGTTTACCCACTTCTTGGGCAATATAAAGCTGGTGCGGAATAAGATTAGCACGCTGACCAATTAAGCCTTTAATAGGCGATTGTTCACGTTCAAATTTATGTAACCACGTTTGGTAGCGAAGTGTGTAGCGATCAAAACGATCTACTTGGCCTGCAAATAAACGATCTTGTGGTTTATTAAACTTAATAAAATGATCTAAAAAGGTTTCTTTTAACTTGGCTGTTTCGCCGTTATCAACACGGGTGCCGTGATAACAAAGTAACTCGCCTTGTACTTCAATAGACTCTACTTCTAATTCCCATTCTTCAACGCTTTTGATCACATCGCCAGGATTAAATGCCACACGGGTAACAGGTGCTTCTGCACTAGAATAAACACGGCTCTCACCACTGGCAGGAAATAATATGCTGACCTGACGGCCTTCAATGGCAACAACGGTGCCTAATCCTAAATCTGACTCTGTATCACTGATCCAACGCTGACCTAAGGAAAAATTCATGTATGTCTCGTCTATGATGAAAAAGGCGGCTATGTTACCTGTAAGCTAACACCACTGCAAGGCGCTATTTGGCTCACTTTTAATTAATTTTGTAAGTGTTAATTATTACTATTAAAACAGCTTGTTTATGACTCTTTTTTAGGTAAATCAAAACTAATTACAGTTTGTAATAAAACGGACTTTTATGACAAATAGACTAAACTTACATTATGCCTTAGCAATTAAGTATTGCAGGTTTAAGTTTTGCCCGTTTTACTTAGTTATTTTGGTATAGCATAAAAATCATAAAACGTAAGGAAAGTGCTATGGAAAAAGCTTCGAACCTTGAAAGTAAAATGTATGTGCTAGATACCAACGTACTACTTCACGAACCACTCGCTTATTTGTCTTTTCAAGAGCATGACGTTGTTATCCCAATGACGGTGCTTGAAGAGCTTGACCACATAAAAGACAGAAAACACGACGTAAGTCGTGATGCGCGCGTCGCTATTCGTGGATTAGATGAAGTTCTTAAAAATGCAACGCCCGAACAAATGCTACAAGGCGTGGCGCTGCCAAGTAACAAAAAGGCAAAAGCGAGCTCTGCAGGTACCCTCATTATTGTAAACGACCATTTATTTGCCGACTCCATTTCTGGTTTACCAGGTAACGAAAACGACCATCGTATTATTAATTGCGCCGTGTACTTACAAAAGCAGCACAGTGATTCAAAGGTTATATTGGTTACAAAAGACATAAACATGCGCCTAAAAGCCAAAGGCGCCGGGCTTAAATATGTTGAGGATTACCGCACCGACCAACTTATTGACGATATAAGCCTGCTTACTAGTGGTTATAAAAAAATTGAAGGGGATTTTTGGGAGCATGTAGGGGAGTGTAATACGCAGCAACACGGACGTGATACGTTTCATCATGTGCCTAAAAACTTAATACCTGATGTATTTTGTAATGAATATTTACTTGATGGAGGGGATCAGTTTGCGGCGCGTGTTAAATGCTACGATGACGAGCACATAACGCTAAAAGATATTGGCGTTGAGCGTTTAATGCATCAACAAGCATGGGGCGTTAAACCTAAAAACATTTATCAAGGTATGGCGCTTGATGCACTACTCGATACAAGTATTGAACTTGTTATTTTAACCGGCCCTGCGGGGTGTGGTAAAACCTTGTTAGCGCTTGCCAGCGCCCTTGAAATGGTCATCGAAAAAGGTATTTACGATAAAGTAATAGTCACCCGTAATACCCCTGAAATAGCAGAGTCCATTGGTTTTTTACCCGGCACAGAAGAGGAGAAAATGGCGCCATGGCTTGCAGCCATTACCGATACGCTGGAGGTATTGCACAAAGGCGACGAAAATCCGATATCAAGCCGAAACTACATTATGGAAAAAGCCAATGTGCAGTTTAAATCGGTTAACTTTATGCGTGGGCGTAGCATTCAAAATGCGGTGGTAATTTTAGATGAGAGCCAAAATTTAACGGCATCTCAACTTAAAACGATTATTACTCGCTGCGGCGAAGGTACTAAATTAATTTGTACGGGTAACTTGGCGCAAATAGACAGTAACTACCTAACACCGGTGACTTCGGGCTTAACGTACATAGTAGAGCGTTTTAAAAACTTTGAGGGCAGTGCAACGATAAACCTTAACGGGGTTGTACGTAGTCGCTTAGCGTCATTTGCAGAAGAAAATTTATAACTTGCGCTTAACAAATTGGCTCGATAGTCTATCGAGTGATTTTCGAGCCATAACGCAGGCAGTACGTTGAATTTTTTACCTCTTAAACATTATTATCGTTCTTTATTTGTTGCGCTTTTGGTTCCATTAGTTGTAGCTCTTTTATTATGCTTACATTTATATAATATTAAGCTTGAACGCATTGTTGAAAAGCGCGAAGCCGATTTTATCAATGTATCTGCACAAGTAAGTCATGGCATGCAAGCGGCAAGTGACTTACTTACTACGATGTTTACATTGTACGAACTGCCTCCTTATAATCAATTAAATAGCACTCTTCTTGAAGGTATTAGCCAGTATGATGGTTACTACTATCGTCATTTTATAAACCAAGGCACTGAAATTGTTGGTAAAGGAGATTTTTCACTTTCTACTCGTGAGCTTTTACAGTGGCAGCAATTAGTCGCGTTAGGCCCTTCTTTTAATACGACGCTTTCGCTGATGCAGTCACTTTCAGCAGTCGCTTATGTGGATGAGCGTGGTATTGCATATGTGGCAAGGCGTAATAAAAGTAAAAGCTTTTTATTAACCGAAATTTTAGACGGGCAATTTAAACCCGAGTTTTCTCCAAATAATCTTTCATCAAGCCCAATAATTAATATAGATGGTAAAGCTTATTTTGCTATAGGCCGTCAGCGAGAACTTGGTTCAAGCGATTACATTATTTTAATTTACGATGTGCAGGCAATGTCTACTTGGCTAAAAAAAGTATCACCTAATCACGGTGAATATGTATTTATGAATCAGTTCCATCACATTATTGCCAGCTCAAAAAATCTAATTGACGAAGCCATCGATCTAAAAACCTATTGGCCAAACATCGCAGGTCCGGATAATAAACTGACGATATTAACCAGTAATACTAATTATTTTATGCAACCAATGGGCAATTTGCCTATTCATGCTGCATTTCACGAACCTAAATCAAATTTAGTAAACTCTATTCGTTACGAAGTATTATTAGAATTTATATTTTTAACACTATTTTTAAGCATTATGTTTGGTGTGTTTTTTTGGTTAAGCCAGCGTATTTTTATAAAACCGATGACGCATTTAATGCACTATTTAGAGCAAAATGATACACAACAAAATAAACAATTAGATTATCAAATTCCTCTTAATTGGCAGCCTTGGTTTTCGAAAGTAAAACGCGTATTTGCTAAAAATAAGCAGCTGGTGGAATCACTGCAAAATGCTAATAAAGATCTTGATGAGCAAGTGCAGCTGCAATCCGAAAAGCTAAAGCGTAGCTATGAAGCAAAAGAACGCCACCTAGCATTACTCAACACGATGCTTAACAGTGTGCCCGATTTAATTTATTTTAAAAATATTGATGGTTTGTTTTTAGGGTGTAATAAGGCATTTGAAGCGTATATAGGTAAAGAGCAAACAGCGTTAGTGGGTAAACGCATGGAGGAAATTAGCAATGATGATGAACAAATTAGCGTTTTAGAAAAGCAAGTTTTACAAAACCGTCACGATGTACAACAACGAATAGACACAGAGAATAAGTCCTATCAATTAACCATAGCTCCTTTTTATAATGAGCATCAACATTTGTTGGGTACAATGGGAATAGGACGAGATATAACTGAGCAGCAACAAACGTTGTACGCTTTAAAAGCTTCAGAATCTAAATTTAGAAGTGCGATTGAATTTGCTGCTAATAGCGTTGTGCTGCTGTCGCTTGAGCACACGATTGTACAAGTTAATAAAGCGACCAGAAAATTATTTATAGAACATCCTGTTTTAGTAGGAGAGCAGCTTAAAATGCTCTTTGACGACAGCCAATGGCAAGAAATAAAAATCACTTTAGCAAAGTTACTCGACGACAAGAAAAAGGTATACCATTTAACCTTAGCGCAAGGGAAATTAGCCAATTGGTTACAATTGAGTGTATCACTTGTGTGGGATGAAAAACGTGATCCTTCTTATTATGTTATTCATTTACAGGATGTAAGCGCATTAACTAAAGCTAAGCATGATGCTGAACGAGCAACCCTTGCTAAAAGCCGTTTTATTGCTAATTTAAGCCATGAAATACGCACTCCACTTAACGCGGTATTGGGCCTGCTTGATATGTTAATAGAGCAGGGGCTTACCCAAAAGCAACTACAACAAACAGGCCAGGCTAAACACGCTGCGCAAAGTTTATTATTGATGCTTAACCGAATGCTGGATTTTGCACGCGTAGAAAGTGCGCAAGCTGAACTTAAGTTAGCGCCATTTAATATTGTAGAGCTAATTGATATTTGCGATAGCTTAACGGCGCCGCTGTGTGAAAATAAAAATGTTGAGTTTATTATTGATGTAGACCCTTTAATTGCTCCTGTTTTTATATGCGATAGTATCCGCTTACAGCAAATTTTAGGTAATCTACTAACGAATGCGGTTAAGTTTACAAGCTCAGGCTCTATTGTACTAAAAATGGATTTAGTACAAAGCGTAAGTATTGAACAACAGCTTATCTGTTTTCGTGTGATAGATACTGGCTGCGGGATTGATAAAGCTGATCAAAGGCGTTTATTTGACGCTTTTACGCAAGGCGATGAATCATCAACAAGAATCCACCAAGGCGTTGGATTAGGACTCGCTATTGTTAAGCATGCGGTGTCACTAATGGGTGGTGAAATTGCATTAAATAGTGAGAAGGGTCATGGTTGTGAGTTTTATTTTAGTATTTTGTTACAGGTGGATACAACAAAAAGTAGCGTATTACCAGCAAATGCATTAGCCGTTATATCTGAGCAAAGCTATGAGCTACAACGTGTTGTGGGCGCTTTACCGGAGTTAATAAGTATTGATCTAAAGGAAGCGTTAGAATATCCCATAAAGTTAACCGAAACTGAAAACTTAATTATAGATGCTGATGATTTACCTAAATTACTAAGTGTGCAAGCAATCAACGATTCATTATCTTCAAAAGCAATTTCAGTGGTTATCATCAACCATCAACACACATTAAATTTGTCAACAAGTCAGCTGCTATCAGTTCAACATGTTAAAGCATCAGCACTTGCTCAACGCTTGCTTAATTTGGATGTTGCCTCGCAGCCTAATATAAACAGTGAAATAGTAGTAACGAATGAACAGGTGTATAAAAGGGGTATAGCGGGATTATTAGTGTTAGCAATTGATGACAACCAATTAAACTTAGACATTATTAGCAGTGTGTTGCATCAAGCTAAAGCTAATGTTGTTACAGCTATGAGTGCCGTTGAGGGAATAGAACTATTACGCGTTTTAAAGCCTGATTTAATTTTAATGGATGTACAAATGCCGCATATTGACGGCTGTCAAGCAACAGCTTTAATTCGCCAACAGTTTGACACTAAGCAATTACCTATTTTTGCATTAACCGCTCATTGCGAACCAGCTGATGTTGAGCGCTCATTAAAATGCGGTATGAATAAACACTTAACAAAGCCTGTAGTGGCTGACGTACTCATTGATGCAATTGCAGACTTAGGGCTCTCCAAACCTAGCTTTTTTGAAGAATCATTTGCATTAACGCAGTTCAGTTTTGATGAGGCATTACTCAAAACCATGATTGATAAGTTTGCTAATTTGTGCCAAACCCAGCTCACCCAAATAGAAGGAAGTACCAATAGAAATGATTTGGTACGCTTAGTGCATAGTATAAAAGGTGTGGCAGGCAATTTAGGCTTCAAGCGGTTATCACTTTGTGCCCAACAATGTGAACATCAGTTTAAGACAACCAATGAGTCTGTTGAAATTTCGTTAAAAGAGCTTATTATGCAGCTAGAGCAGGTAATTGTTTTTATAAAAGGCTTGGGAGCAATGGATGTCGAAAAAAGCTAAGGTATTAATTGTTGACGACGATCCTCTTAACCGTTTAGTGCTCGAAAAAACACTCAAAGGTGAGCATGATGTGTTTTTAGTTGAAAGCGGTGAAAAAGCACTGACTTTTGTGAAAACAACACAGGTTGATTTGATCATTCTCGACGTTGTAATGCCGGGTATTGATGGCTACGAAGTACTTGTGCAATTAAAAGAAAACCCAATCACACAGTCTATCCCCATTATTTTCATATCAGCTAATCAAAGCCATGAAGATGAATCTAAAGGTTTAGAGCTGGGGGCTATGGATTATATAATTAAGCCATTTAGTGCTTCAATTGTCAGGGTGAGAGTACGTAATCAGTTACTCATTAAACAAAAAAATGACTTGCTTGAGATGTTAGCTTCAATTGATGGCCTAACAGAAATACCTAATAGACGTTATCTTGATGAAAATTTATCTCGTGAATGGCGCAGAAGTAAACGAGGTAGCACACCCCTGTCGGTATTACTGATGGATATAGATCACTTTAAACGTTATAACGATTGTTATGGGCATCGTGCCGGTGATGAGTGCTTAAAAAAAGTGGCGCAAGTACTTGTTGCTCAGTGTAAACGCGGTGGTGATTTTGTAGCTCGTTATGGCGGAGAAGAATTTGCTGCCGTGTTACCTGGTGTTAATAAACACGAGGCTATTCAATTTGCTAACACATTACGAAATGCTGTAAACGCACTGAAGATAGAACATAAAGCGTCACTTAATGCTGAACATATAACTATTAGTATCGGAGTAGCAACGACTGAAAGTGGTAAAGTGTATGCTGAGCAAACACTTTTAGAAGAGGCTGACTTAGGTTTGTATGCAGCGAAAGATGCTGGGCGTAATCAAATTATTGCACGCTAATTGAGCTTTGTTCTCCTAAGTGACCTGTATTGTGTATAATAAACTGCTTTTACTTCTTATCTTATAACAACTAACACCAGCGTGTTGAGTGGATTTACAATAAGAAAAAGTTGGTTTGTATATGCGATACCAACTTGCATAAATCGTTGATCAATTTAACGAATTAAATT
>NZ_JJNY01000034.1:0-11619 GCF_000690035.1 Pseudoalteromonas sp. S3431 | reverse complement strand
CAAATAAAAAACGAGTTAATCAACAGGCTCGTTAAAACTATTTAAGGTAATTATGAATAAATCAAATGATAATGGTAATGGTAATAAACCAACTAAATTACCTAATCGTAATAGAGAAAGTGTGAGTAAAAATAATGATAACGCAAAGATTCCAGCTTTGATTATCGGTGGTGCTCTACTTGGAAATTTAATTGCGCCTGGTGTTGGTGGCGCAATTGTTGGAGGAGCTCTTGGTGGGTTTTTAGGTAATAGCTCAAAAAATAATAGTAAGGGAAAATAGATGGATTTTATTGGAGTTATTATTCTTCTCGGGCTAATTTTAGTTGGGGTATATATCTATCTAACTTGGCATAAAGAAAAAACGAAAGCAGATTTAACAGAAGCAGTAACAATATTTATGTCTGCTGCTGGTCTTGTTTCATCTATGCAACTAGGTTTAATTGCTATACTAGAAGTGCATGAGTTTACCGGGAAGTTAGCAGATCAAAGAATTCCTGTAATTGTCGGTGCTTTTGCTATTTTGTGGGTTTCATTTCAAGCTATATATATGATTTTTGAAAAACATTATAAATGTCATTCGTCAGTGACTGTTTCTGGCCTATAGTATTTAACAATACGCCCTGAGGTGGACGGCGAATAAAATTCAGCCATTAATTGCAAGTTTTAAAAGTGGTGAGCCTCTTCGTTTTCCACCACCTAAATACAACCCTTATCCATTTGAATACCAGCGATCTAATAATAAATTGCGCTATCCCCACTTATTTTTACTTCAGCGATATCACTAAACGCGCCGCCCCAAAAACAAATTAACTAAGAGTCAAATAACAATACCTTAGTAAACGCTAGTTCATATTACGTCACGTAATATCCATACAGAACTTTAAGTTAAACATACGTTCGTGCAGCATTCCCATTTTTATTTGACTCAATTTATTGGACATTCTTTTTATGAAATTAAAGTTATTTATCGCAATTATTTTTAGCACTTCGATGTCGTCTTACGCGACGGAAACAGTAGATAAAACGGAGTTTTCATTCGAAGACTTAAAAGCGCTGGCAAAAGCCTCAGCCGAAAAGCCCTATACGCCAACTAAGGTGCCAGCGCCGGAGTTAATCGATAAAATTACGTATGACGAACATTGGAAAATACGCTTTAAAGAAGATGAAACCTTATATCCAAGTGGAAAAAAGGCGCCCGTACAATTATTTTACCCTGGCCGATATTTTCCAGAGCCTGTAAGTATTTACATCCGAGATGATAAAAATCAGGTTCAAAATGTACCTTTTAGTAATGACGTTTTTGATATGCCTGATGACAGCCCAGCTCACGATCTCCCAGAGGGGTTTGGATTTGCAGGCTTTAGAATAATGCGCCCAGATATGAAACCAGATTGGATATCTTTTTTAGGCGCGTCTTATTTTCGTACCGACGGGCCAGAGGGGCAATATGGACTGTCGGCTCGAGGTATTGCAATTAATACGGGTATGAATCAGCCAGAAGAATTTCCGCGCTTTTCTGCATTTTGGATTGGCCCCGCAGAGAAAAAAGGTGAAAGTGTGTCTGTTTGGGCATTGCTTGAAGGGCCTTCTATCACTGGTGCCTATCGGTTTGGTTTAAGTAAAGATAACAAAGAAGCTAAAGGCCATATCACCTCAGTGAGCGCTAATTTGTATATGCGCTCTGATGTTGAACGCTTAGGCGTAGCACCGTTAACCAGTATGTATTGGTACTCACAAAAAGATAAAACAGAAGCTAAAGATTGGCGCCCTGAAATTCACGATAGCGATGGCTTAGCTATTCACACAGGATCGGGTCAATACGTTTGGCGCCCATTAAATAATCCTCAGTCGGTGTCGACCAATAGTTTTATTGATGAGAACCCAAAAGGGTTTGGCTTAATCCAAAGAGATCGTGACTTTAATAACTACCAGGACGATGGCGTATTTTACAATAAGCGTTCATCAGCGTGGATAAAACCTACTGACGATTGGGGCAAAGGCGCAGTACAGTTAATCGAAATTCCTACAAAAGATGAAACGTTCGACAATATTGTTGCCTATTGGGTGCCCGAAAAAGAGGCGCGCAAAGGCGACGAGTTTACCTTTTCTTATGATATTGAGTGGCGTCCACTCGATCCAAAATCAAAAACACTTGCAAGCGTTGTAAATACTCGCCAAGGCTTAGGCGGGATTCCCGGCCAGCCTATTCCTGAAGGTGTTAACAAAATGGTGATTGATTTTGAAGGCCCAGTATTTAAAGGCTTAGATAACAAAAGTGGTATAAAGCCGATTGTTGAAGCCAGCAACGGTGAAATACTAGAGCCTATTGGGGTTTATCCGGTAGTTGGTACAAACCAATGGCGATTAGCATTTGACTACAAACAAGCTAACAATAATCCGGTGAACATACGCGCGTATTTAGTTGATAAGAATGATGAAGCTATAACTGAGACATGGGTAAGTGATGCAAAGGTAACGATTAAATAAGCCCTTAAATAAGCATTAAAGTAAAACGGGTGGCTATATTTTGATTTTCTGTCAATTATAGCCACCATAATGTCTATTAAAACGCCAATCAAAACACCATTAAAACTCCCTTTTATATCCCACGTAAAATATAGTAATCGATTGAATCAAAATATGAACTCGGCTATGGTTTGTTTATCAATAAAAATAAAAAAACGAGTTAACCTGCAGCTTGTTAGCTGTTTCGAGAGATTGTATGTTTTTTTTGAGTAAATTATTTTGTTGGGAGCGAGGCCGACAAAAATCAGGCTACGATAAAATGTTGATTTGTGGTGCTAAGTGGCCAATTAAATTTGATACATATTTGCTTAAATTCCCAAAAGGAAGTGAAATAGCACCACACACAGACAAAGTTGAATCTGGTAAACACTATCGATTGAATATAGTGCTTAAAAAAGCAGATTTGGGTGGTGAGTTTATTTGCAGTGATCCGATATTTGAAACAAAGCGGGTTAAACTATTCCGCCCTGATGTAAGTGAGCATCAGGTATCAAAAGTTATAAAAGGTAGTCGATATTTACTCAGCATTGGGTGGATAAAAGGGAGCTCTAAATGCTAGATTTAAGACCTAATTGTGAATGTTGTGATAAGAATCTACCTGCACAGTCCACAGAGGCTTTTATTTGTTCATTTGAATGCACATTTTGTTCTAGCTGTGCTCAAACGGTGTTAAATAACGTGTGCCCAAACTGCTCAGGTAATTTGGTTCAGCGGCCAATTCGCCCTTTGGCTGCACTAAAAAATTACCCAGCATCGACTAAGCGGGTATTAAAAGAAAGTGTTTGTGCGCCAAACACATAAAAACATAAAGTATAATAATTACATTTCTGGGTATGGAGATCTGATGAGAAAATCCTTTGAATTTACTATTAAGTCAATCAAAGTTAAAATAATTAACTCTTGGTTTAGTGGTGCTAAATTATATGTGAATGGTGACTTACGAGATACTGACAAAACTTTGTTAGCTATTAGGAATAATACTTTACTATCTGCAAATTTAGGTGAGTTGGGTGTTCTAGAAATCAAGCCATTATCGGGTTTAATTACCGTCGAAATGGATGCATATTTGGTTAATGGTACAAACATTCAACATGTATATAGCTCACATAAACGCCTTAGCCTAAAAGAGCAAAGGGCAGCCCGATAAAGCTACTTTAAATAACGTGTATTCCTGCGTTTTCCTGCATTTACTTGCCTTCATTAATAACCTCCAAATGACTTTGAGGAGGTTTAGGCCCCTAAGCATATCAAGTTAATATACTTGGTTTACTCGATTACCTTAAATCACTCACACTCTTTCACATAAAGTAAAAGCGCGCTGTACATTACACTGAGTGCCTTTGTTACATCGCTGTCGATAACCGCTTCTGCTGGGTGATGGCTTATACCGCCAGGGCTGCGTATAAACAACATTCCAACGGGGCAAATTGGAGCGATTGCCATTGCATCGTGCCCTGCGCCTGAGGCAAGTGAAGGCGATGCTTGGTTATTGAGTTTACATGCGCTTGAAAACAAATGCTGAATAGTGGTGTCGCACGCTACGGCATCGGCGGCATGCGTCCATTGCCAATCAAGCGTTAAATTGCGTTTGCTTGCTATAGATTGTGCGCTGCTTTGTATGGCGCTTAGTAAGTTAGCGAGATCGGTGTCGCTTTGTGCGCGTGCATCTAGGCTAATGGTCGTTTTACCTGCAATCACGTTTGTAGCCCCAGGGCGAGACTGTATTTGCCCTACGGTGGCAACTTCGCCATTTTTAGCATTACTTGCTAGTTTTTCAATTTCGGTTACTAATTCAGCGCAGCCTGCTAGTGAATCCTGCCTCAAGTTCATTGGGGTTGTACCCGCATGACCGCTTTGCCCTGTTAGGGTAAGCATGGCGCGTTTTGCTCCTGCGATTGCAGTTACAACCCCTAACGCCTGATTAACCGATTCGAGTACAGGACCTTGTTCAATATGAGTTTCCCAGTAACCTAGTAATTCGTTTTTGTTTAGTGCGGCCTTTGCATAGTCGTTGGGGTTTAAACCAAAGTCCAGCATGGCTTGGCGCATTGTTATGCCGTTTGTGTCTTCAATGTTTAGCCACTGTGGGTCAAATTCGCTAGCGAGGGCTTTTGAGCCAATTAAAGTTGTGGCAAAGCGGGTGCCTTCTTCATCGCAAAAGCCCACTACATCTAAATGAAAGGGCAGGTCGAGCTTTAACTTATGTGCAAGCGCTGCAATTTCTATCCCCAGTAGTACACCTAAAATACCATCAAACGCACCTGCGTTTGGTACTGTGTCGAGGTGCGATCCTATAATTAAACGTTTAGCATGTGGGTTTGATGATTTAAGCCGCCCCCAAAGGTTGCCCACTTCGTCTTGCCACGATTGCATGCCTGCCTCAACCATCCACGATGCAGTAACAGCGTTACACTCTTTGTGCTCTTTTGATAAGTACACGCGGTGAATACCGCCTTGCATTTGCGATAGTGCGCTGAGGGTTTTACAGCGAGATAAAGCGCGTGTTGCGTATTCATCAGCAAGCTCTTTATCTAATAAAGGGCTGTGTTGTGGGCTTACAATCGTCATGCTAAATCCTTTTTTTATTTATAGTGAGCAAGGGCGGCAATGGCGGCTTCGCCTTTAGGGCCTTTGTAACCGTTGGCATGTAGGCAAGCGTCTAAGCTTGCAAGTGTTTGTAATACAGCATCTTTTCGGGCGTTGTAGCCCATAGTGCCAATACGCCAAATTTTTCCATGCAATGGTCCAAACGAGGTGCCAATTTCTATTCCGAAATCGGTTAGCATTTGTCCGCGTACGTGATCGGCATTAATGCCCTCGGGTATATACACACCCAGTACGTTGTTCATTTTATGTGTTAAATCACCAAATACATTTAAGCCGAGCGCTTGAATGCCTGTTAGCATGGCATCGCCATGTAATTTGTGGCGCGCTACGCAGTAATCCACGCCTTCTTCAATAACAATGCGAGCACATTCTGAGGCGCAATACAGCATGCTGGTGGCTTCGGTGTGGTGGTTAAGGCGCTCCTCCCCCCAGTAATTCATGATCATGCCTAAATCAAAGTAGTTTGAGCGTACAAATGGCTCGGTGCCGTCGGTATGCTCCGCTGTACGAATACCCGCCTCTACTTTTTTACGTTTTTGGATCCAATCAGCGCATTTGTCGCTCAGTGTTAATGGCGCTGATCCAGAAGGTCCGCCTAAACACTTTTGCAGACCAACCGAAAGTGCATCGAGTTTCCACTCATCGGCAGGAAGTTCGTTACCCACAATAGAGGCGGTAGCATCACAATAAAATAGTACATCGTGCTTTTGGCAAATATCGCCAATATGCTCAAGAGGTTGGTTCATGGTGGTGGATGTATCGCCTTGTACCATAGCAAGTACATGGGGTTTTACATCGATAATGGCTTTTTCGATTTGTTCGGGCGTAAACACTTCGCCCCACGGTACTTCTATTGTGTGCACCTTTGCGCCAACGCGTTCTGCTATTTCAGCAAGTAGGTGGCCAAAGCGCCCCATAATTGGCACTAGTACTTTATCGCCTGGGCGTAAAATTGAGCATAACACGGCTTCAATCCCTGCGCGCGATGTGCCATCTATTAGCATGGTCCATTCGTTTTTAGTTTTAAAAATTTCGCGGTAACGTGCCATGGTTTCGTTCATAAAACCGGTCATTACTGGGTCGTATTGGCCTATAAGCTGCGCCGACATAGCACGTAAAACACGAGGGTCGGCATTAATTGGGCCTGGCCCCATTAATAAACGCTGTGGTGGGTTTAAGGTTTGAACTTGCGTGTTATTAAACATATTTTAGGCTCCCAGAGTCTGAATAAGCATGCGTATGCCGGTTATCATTAATACAACGGCAAAGGCGCGTTTTAGTTGTTTTTGATCCAGCTTGCTACCAATTTTTACGCCAATAGGCGCAAATAAAATAGTTAGCGGAATAATAAGAAAAAAGGCAGGGAGGTTAACCAATCCCCACGTACCTAGGGGAGCATCGGTTGGCGTTGTGCCAATACTTAATAAGGTAATAACACCTGGTAGCGCAATCAATAAACCAAAAACGGCCGCAGTTCCTACTGCAACATGGGCGCGTACATTAAATGCGTTTAGCATAGGTACGCCAATAGTACCGCCGCCTATGCCAATCATTACCGACAAACCACCTACAATACTTGCCATAACGCCTTGACCAAATTTACCTGGCAGTTGTTTTACAAGCGCGGGTGCGCCGGCTCTAAATAACATGTTTAAACTGACTAAAATAGCAATACAGGCAAACATAAGTACCAGTGCATTACCGCGTATTGAGTGCGCTAAGTAGCTGCCTACAACGGCCATAACTAAAATAAATGGTGCCCAGTATTTTATTAGCGCAAGGTCAATATTCCCTTTGCTATTATGCGAGCGAATAGATGAAAGCGAAGTAGGTACTATGGTTGCAAGTGATGTAGCGGTGGCTATCATCATTGCCGACTCTGGGCTTACGCCAAAACCTTGCAGTAAAAAATACAGCACAGGGACGATAACAATACCGCCGCCTACACCAAAAAGTCCTGCTAAAATTCCGGCAAAAATACCGGTTGCTATTAAGGCCGCTACTATTGGCCATTGGTTTATTATTTCTGACATTGTGTTCCTGCTGTAGTTACTGTTGCACGTCCATCTGAACGAGGATCTGTTGCAGCTTCAAGGCTTGTAGGTGTATCTAAAATCGCCCCAGCGTGCCCCATCATTTCGTTATTATTATCAACGCTTACCCAATCGTGGTCACGTTGATTTAATTCATGTTCTATATGAAAAACTAACCCTTTTTCAATTTTTAAATTTGTACTTGTATCGCCCCATGTACGTCCAAGTAACCAACGAGGGTCGCTAATCGCTTGTTTTATTGATTTATTTCGCCATGCGTAGCCTGCAAAAACAGCGGCTTGGGTTTGTGGCTGCCCTTCTCCGCCCATTGTTCCGTAAGCAAGTCGACGACCATCGCTAAACTTTGCCAGTGCTGGGTTAAGTGTATGAGCCGGCTTTTTATTTGGAGCAAGGGCGTTGGTATCTTGATTGTTTAAACTAAAGCTTAAACCACGGTTATTCCACACAAAGCCGCCTTCACTCATTAATATTCCGCTGCCAAATTCCCAGTAAATACTTTGAATAAAGCTGACTAATTGCCCGTTTTTATCTCTGGCTGCCATCCACACAGTATCGCCAGGCTCTGCGTTAAATGGCCACTGCTGTGCTTTACTCATATCAATATTGTTAGCAAGTTCGCCTAAGCGATTATCGGTTAGTGCGTTTTTATAATCGTCTCCTAATGCTTCAGGGTCAGCCCAAAGGGTAGGGCGATGGGTAAAGCTTTGTTTAGTTGCCTCAACAATTAAATGTGTCCAGTCGGCATCGGTTTTAGCTAAATGCTTTAACTTATTTACGGCACCAATTATTTGTAGTGAATGCACGCCTTGTGTTGGCGCGGGTAAGTTGTAGCAATCAATACCACTGAGGTTTGCATTTAGCGCAGTAACTACCCCGGCTTTAGTATTTGCAATGTCACCTGCGGTAATTGAGCTGCCTGCTTTTGCTAAGTCGGCGGCAAATGAGTTGGCAAGTGCGCCTTCATAAAATGCGTTTAAACCATGCTTTGCTAGGTATTCAAACGTTGCTGCAAGTTTAGGGTTTTTAAAATGTTGACCTGCTTGCAAGGGGTTACCATTGGGTATGTAGAGGCTTTTAAACGCCTCATTGGTATTGTTAGCAGCGGCTAGTTTTTCGCAGCCTGCTTGCAAGCTTTTTGTAACGGTAAAGCCCTCGCGCGCAAGCTCAATAGCGGGTGCTAAAATTTTTGACAGTGGTAGTGCCGCATGCTCATCTAGTTCAAGCGCTTTTTGCCAGCCGCGTATTGTGCCCGCTTGAGTTAGTGCGCTTAATCCGCCGCGCTCTGGTATTTGCGTGAGCGGGTTATACGCCGTTGTATTAGTTGCAGCGCGGCCGCAGGCGTCAATAGCTGTGGGCGTTTTTTGATTTGGGTTATCGATAAGCCAAAAGCTGTCGCCACCAATTGAGTTCATATGTGGATATACAACGCTAATAGCAGCGGCAGCCGCGACCATAGCCTCGGTAGCTGTACCGCCTTGTTTTAGTATATTTATACCCGCCTCAGTGGCCGAAAAATGAGACGCGGTAAATGCAATATTGTGTGTGGTCATGCCGGTGTGTCCTGTTTAAAATGTGCAGCTAGGTGCTTAACGCAAGCAAGTAGGCTTTTATCGTTACCGTGGCTCATCATTAATGAAAAACCATACAGATGATCATTTGCTAAATCAGCCAGCGGTAAATGCACTTGCGCTGAGCTACTAAGCCCTGCAATTGCCGAAAGCGTAATAATTTGCATGCGTAAGGCGCTTGTGTCGACGCCTAATTTAGGTGCGGTTGTAGGTGTGGTTGGCAAAAATAAACAGCTGTTTGTATTTAGGTTTTTAGCTATTAGTGTTTGCCATTGGGTTTGTACTTTTAGTGCTTCTTGTTCTTCTTGATCAGTTAGGGCAAGCGCCATATTAAAACGTGCCGCAATTGCTGGAGCAAACTGGGGAAGTTGCCCCGGCAATTGAAGCCAATCTTTATGCGTTTTTGCGATTGCTCGCCCTTGCAGTACTCTAAAACTATCCGCAAGTTCATTTAATAAGCTGCTGTTAGGTAGTTCAAATTCTTTATGGTGCTTAAAATTAGGCTTGGTTTTTTCAAGCAATTGTTTAAGTGGGGCTTGTAAAACAGGGTCAACGAGTTCAAATAACGGCTCACAAATAACTAAGGTATCAACGTTATTAATAGCTTGATTTGGTAGCAGTACATTACCTACATCGCTTAATAGCTCGGCGCTTTGGGTAAGCCAACCTATGGTATCAAAAGGCGGAGCCAACGGTATTAGGCCGTCTTTTTCAATCACGTTATGGCTTGGCCTTATGCCATATAAACCACAATAGCTGGCGGGTATTCTAATTGAGCCGCCGGTGTCGGTGCCTAAGCCAATATCAGCTAAGTTAGCAGCAACTGCAGCAGCAGACCCCATACTCGAACCACCGCAAGCATGCCCTTTTAATTTAGGATTTTGCGCAGCGCCATAATGTATATTATTACCCTCTAAGCTATAAGCCAGTTCGTCAGTATGGGTAAAGCCTATAAAGTTACAACCAGCGGTCATGAGCTTATTAACCGAGCTTGCCGTATTTTGAGCCGGTTTAGCTGTTTTAAACCAGTGTGGGTTGCCTGCGCTGTTACGCTCGCCCTTTACTGCAAATACATCTTTTACAGCTAAGCGATTGTTTGCAAGTAGACCAGATTGGTTTGTTTGCCACAGGGTAGGACCATGGTCACAAAAAATACCGGTCGTATTATTATTTTTGGTACTCATATCACCACTCGTTATAAAAAATCTGACCAAGCAGTTCAGATTTAGAGTGATTAAAAAGACGGATTAATTTTTATTATTTTTCAGCTCACTGCGTAACATCTTGTTTTTATTTTACAGAGCCTGATCCGCTTTTTAATCGGTTAGCTTATTATATTGTTTAAAACCTAAGCAAGAGGAATGCCATTAATTAAAATCCTGTCCAACTGGTCAGGTTTTGTTGGGTTATATGAGATTTGTAAATGTGGGCTATAAAAATAGTGAGATTAAAATGAGCTAAAACAAACCAATTTGGTGCGCAGATGCACCAAGTTGGTCTTTATTTATATGGTTTTGAGTGCTAAATAAGCGGCGTTTTACTGATGATTAAACCATTAATATCGGCGTAAACCCAATCGTTAGGTTCAATAGTGGTGCTAAGCATGGTAACAGCTTGGTTTTTATCACCAAAGCCGCGCTTTAAGGTACTACGCGGTGTAGAGCCTAGCGCCATTACAGGTAAGTTCATTGTGGCGAGTATTTCAATATCTCGGCAACAGCCATTTATTATTACGCCTTCCCAGCCATTATTTAGGGCACGCTCAGCCATAATATCGCCTATAAACGCAAAGCGTTTGCTCGCAAACCCGTTTATAACCAATACTTTACCTTCACCATTTTCATGTAATATATCGGCGGCAAAAGAGTTGTCTTCTGGGCAGGTAACGGTAACTACTTTGCCATAAAACGTGGTTTTTTTACCAAAGTGATAAAGGCCGCTGTCTGCTACTTGCACGTTATCGCGATGATCGTCAAATAAATCGGGTGTAGTAAAGGATGTCATGGGTTAAGTCTCACTTTGCTCAGGTATTTTAAGACCAATACCTTTTAAAATTATGTGGGCAATTGATTGCGTAATTTGTGCCACATCAGTTTCGTCGTACTCTAATTTGTTCATTACGAGTAAAACCTCAGCCTGAAAGTCGGCGTAATATTGCGTGGTAGACCAAATAGTAAAGAGCAAATGGTAGGGATCAACCTTATCCATTTTATCAGCGTCCATCCATGCTTGAAGTACATCAACCTTTTGTTTAACCCAAGGGCGGGTATTGGTTCTAAAGTAGTTTTGTAAATAGGGTGCACCGCGCAGTATTTCACTGGCAAATAAGCGAGATTGCATTGGCTGATTTACGGCCAGTATTACTTTGCTTTTAATATAGTTATAAAGCACGGTAGCTGGATCGTCGTTAATTGTGACGTTATCGAGCCCTAAGTTCCAATTAGCTATTATGCGGTCAATCACAGACTCGTACAGGCCATCTTTACTTTTAAAGTAATACAAAATATTAGCTTTTGGCACCTGCGCTTCTTTAGCAACCATGCTCATACTTGCTCCGTCGTAACCTAATTGCGAAAACAATTGCTCGGCGGCATCTAAAATTAGTTTTTGGTTTTTCTCGCGTGTAATTTCTTTTTTATTTGGCTTTATTTGTGTGGTCATTATAGAGTTTGCGTGTTTAACGTATTGATTGATTGTAGCTTTACTGACCAAAAGGTCAATTACTAAAAAGGGTGAATGTTAAAAACAGGCGAGAGGTTTAAGCTATTAACTTTAGGGTCTGTTGATATTTGCGGATTAAAATTCGTTCAAACTAGGGGCTATTTAATCGCGGCGCGAGATTTGTAACCTAGTGGGCTAAGTAA
>NZ_JJNY01000033.1:0-32097 GCF_000690035.1 Pseudoalteromonas sp. S3431 | reverse complement strand
CTTGAAAAATGGCATGGTAAAACACCGGCATTAAGTGCAAGCGAGCACAGTATGCTTGAATTGCGCTCATTAAAAGCCATATCGCAAAATGCACATATGAGCTTAATTAATGACTTTTCGTTAAACGAAATAGATCGCGCCAGTGCGATTGCTTATTTAGGCAATTCAGGGGCTGAGCTAAACGATGCCACAGTAAAAAGTTGGGTTGATTCACCGCTTCCGCTTATTCGCTTGGCGATTGCTAAAGTAGGCTTTTTGTTGCCCGAAGCAGAGCGCTTAAAAAGCTATAAGCAACTATTAACCGACGAATTAAAGTCGGTGCGTGTTGCTGCAGCGCAAAACCTAAGCCAAACAACAGCGCAGTTAAATGGGCTTAATCAATCAATTATAGAGCTTGCACACGCTAATACTGTAAATACATGGCGCGGTGAAGGTAACATTAATCAAAGTATGCTCGCGCTCAACAAGCAAGACATAAACGGCGCCATTGAATCGTTACAAAATGGCATTAGCGTTGACCCTTACTTTGATGCAAGTTATGTAAATCTAGCCGACATTTATTACCGACTTGGCCAAACAGAAAAAATGCAAAGCACGTTGAATACAGGTTTAAAAGCAGTGCCTACCTCTGCGCCGCTACATTATGCAAACGGTATGGCGCTTATTAGAAACGGTAACAAACCCGCTGCTGTTGACTCGTTTAAACACGCAATGGCACTTGAAAGTAACAACGTGCAATACGCCTATTTGTATTTTTTAGCGCTTGATAGCATTGGGCTAACAACACAAGCTTTAGATGAATTAAAAGTACACATTGCGCACTATAATAATGCAAACCAACTTAAAGGGTTAGGCATTAGCTTTGCTCAAAAAAGTAAAAATAGAGATGCTTACCTCTTTTTTGTTACGTTAAAGTAGATTTTTAAATATATATTATATTTTATTCTAAAATTCACCTTTAAATTTAAAGTATTTACTTTCAACAACCTAAGTTTCATCTTGGCTATTTACACATAATAGAACAAGGTGAGACTTCACCTATTTTAAAGAAACATTTAATAAACAACAATTCAACATATTGCAACCACAAACATCATATGTTTAAATTGTTAACATGAATATGATTTGATAAAGCTTATTTCACTTGTTGTCTGTAATACAAAATACAGTGGTGAGTAACATTTTGTTAATCTGATTCTAAAAACAGGTAATGCCGTCGCAATATCTGCACACACATAGTAATTATAAAGAAACGGAGTAGTTAAAATGCTTAAACACAGTAAATTGCATACAGCAATATTGCTTGCATGTTGTTCTTTATCGGCTTTCACATCGACCGTATACGCACAAGAAGAGTCAGTTAAAAAAAACACAGATGACGATTTTGAAATTATTGTAGTAAGCGCACAAAAGCGCGATCAAGCACTTAAAGAAGTTCCTTCGTCTATTGAGGTGCTTAGCGGCGATTTAATTCAAGAAATTGGCATCGATAATGGGTTTGATCTAGTGACCTACTTACCTGGTTTTGGTATTGATGATAGTAGTGAAATAAGAACCACCACATTAAAAACACGTGGCATAGGTACTTTTACAAATTCAATTGGCTTACAGTCTTCAAATTTAGTCGTTATAGATGGCGAAGTGCTACCGCGCCAATCAATGCTCAACTTGCCTATTTCAGATGTTCAACGTGTTGAAGCTATGCGTGGGCCGCAAGGTACACTCTTTGGCCAAAATACATCTACAGGCCTATTACATTATGTAACTAAAAAACCTCAACTAGATGACAGGGTTTCAGGTACGGTTAGAGCACAAGTTACTGAGTTTGATGGCACTGATTTTAGCGGTACTGTAAATGTACCACTTAACGAAAACTGGGCAGCTCGATTTAATGCACAATACAGTGATATTGATGGCTGGATAAAAAACACCATGCCTGGTGAAGAAGACTACACTATTGGCGCAAAAACAACAAAAGCAGGCCGCGGCCAACTTTTATACGATAACGGCCAAGAATTAAATGTACTATTTCGCTTAGAATATTCAGAAACAGACACAAACTGTTGTTCACTTACTCGCTTAGGTGGCATTAACCCAGATTTTGGCCCGCGCCCAATCGTTAATGTAAAAGACGATGGCACTATTGAAGGCACCACTTATAACCGTGTTAATCCTGAGTCTACTTTTGAAGAAGCTGGCGGCCCGGTTACATCACGAAACGCTGAAGGTAACTTTGGTAGAACAGAGAACTTTGGCTTTTCAATATCTGCTGATTACTACCTAAATGATGAAATTACGCTTAGCTACAATGGTAGCTACAGAGACTTTGATTTATATAACAGCTCAGCATTTTTCACTATTAATTTTCCTGTAGAGCGAACCGCCTTTGGTGGCAACGAATCGGTTGATGTACTTCAACAAGAATTTCGTATCTCATCGTTTAACAATGAAAAGTTTGATTGGGTATTAGGCCTTTTTTACCATGATACCGACGGCCAACGCTCAGAGGTTCGCGATGGCTGTATTGCAGGTAACCGAGGATTTATTGAAGGAGGCGAATTAACTGGTTGTTATTCAAGACAGTCAACAGATGCTTTTTTAGCTAACTATGCAGCCACTGGCGATGACGACCGCTCATTATTGACGCCATCTCGTTTACTAAATAGTGGTGATTTTACAACTGGTTTTGAAAACGTCGCTATTTTTGGACAACTTGAATATCAAATAACTGAGCAATTAGATGCTACTTTTGGCTTTAGATTATTACACGAAAAAAGTAATGCGACCTTTGCCCGTACAGATTTGGCAACACCTTCTACGGGTGTTGGAATGGAAACATTCGATGAAGTATTAGAACTTGCTCAAACTGATCCATCGCTTATTTTACGCCAAGACGCGCCAACTAAGTTTGATAACTCAGACACAGCCTTTATCTATAAAGCAGTTGTTGGATATGATTTTACCGATGATATTCGCGGTTATGTAAATTATTCTACCGGCTATAAAGGCGCATCTTATTTTGTAACAACAAATACAGATCCTGCGGACGCAGACAACTTCCCTACCGATCCTGAAAACTCTTCAAACTTTGAAGTAGGCCTGCGTTCAGCGTATTTTGATAACGATTTACTGTTTAACTTTACCTACTTTGATATGAGAGTTGACGATTATCAAGTACGTGCCAGCCGTGTAATAGATGAAGAAAATAACATTATTTTTGCAGGCTACGTGAACGCAGCACAAGCGCGTTCAACCGGTATTGAAGCCGATGTAGTGGTTAAAATATCAGATAAATTGAAGTGGTCATTTAACTACGCTTATTTTGATGCACGTTACGAAGACTTTGCTGATACACCTATAAATTGTCCTGCTGGTGATGGTGGTTTACTTGCTTCTCGCTGCACTACTGATTCAACAGGTCGTCAGAGCTTTGATCAAACGGGTTTATCTTTCCCTAATAATGCTGAGCAACAATTTTTAAGTACTATTTCATACAATACACAAATTGCTGATACTGGCTGGAAAGCAAATACTAGTGCAGTTTGGCGTTATAATGGTAGCCATACGCAATCAATTAATGAACTTGCCTTTGGCGAATCAGCTAACCCATCGTCAAGCATTTGGGATGGTTACTTGAGTGTAAGCAAAGATAACCTTCAGTTTAGTGTCTTCATTAAAAACTTATTTGATAAGTCGTACACTACTCGCCAACGTATAAACTCTGAAGGTTTTGGGGAAGCATTCTATCCTCGTGACTGGAGTCGTTATGTGGGTGCAAGTGTTCAATATAGCTTTTAATTAAAGTATCAATACAAAAAATAGCGCTTAATAAGCGCTATTTTCTTACTTACACTTAATTACTTACAACGGCTCTTTTCTACCAACTAACTCCCCGTTAGCATCATTTATAACCGCATTGCTAATATCTATATACTCATTATTACTCCAACGAACCGATACATTATTTATCTGTGTACACGTACCTAAACCAACGTGTAGCTTGTTATTTTCACTTTGTGAAAAACCTGCACCCGTTGAGCCTACAACACGCTTATAAGTATGCCCACACGCTTTTATAGTAGCAGTAGCTCCCAATGCAGACACGCCAGCGTTAGGTGAGTAACCAATATTAGTGATCAAAAAATTATGCTGTGCATCTAAAACACTGTTATTAGTAAATAGGTGCCAACGGCCCCGCTCGTTTGAGTAGATTAAATCAAGGTCGCCGTCATTATCGTAATCAAAGGCCTGTGCACTCCCCCCGGTTGCTCCAAGTTCAGTTGAAATAAGACCATGATTTTGTAAAGCCTCAAATCCTTGACCGTGCTGATTTAAATACAGTACCTGCTCGTTAGCTCTTGCTGGATTACCATAACGTAATACAATTAAGTCGCTCCAACCATCGTTATTAAAATCCCCGGCTACTGCACTGGTTGTAGGCTCGCTAAGATTAATATTTAGCTTGGCTGTTGCATCAACAAATTTACCTTGCTGGTTTTCTAATAATACCGCTGGTAATGGCTCAAGCCCTTTTACGTTGGGTGAATTAATCACTCTTTTAATAACACCCGCTGTAGGCGATTTAGTATCCCCCGCGACGCGCCAAGTATCATTACCTAAGTAACCTATATATAAACCTTTTTTACTTAAATTTTTAGGCCAGCCGGTTGCTTGCTCTTTTGTTACATGTACCGTACGTTCACTGCCGCCGTGCCCTTTTAATATTAAAGGAGCGCTATTTTCTCCAATAAACACATTAAAATGAGGGTAAGCCATTTGCAGGTTTTCTATTTCAAAGTCACCCGATATTTTAAAGTCTTCAAATTTAAATGCTTCGTTACGAGCAAAAAAAGCAAAGTTTTGAGATTGAGCATCGTAAAAGGTGTGTTGTTCAAATTGATGTTTAGCGCGCGTTAAAAATAAATCAAAATCACCGTCATTATCAAAGTCGATTTCGGTCATGCTACTTACATGACTAATATTACGGTTATTCCCTAATACAGCCTTACTTTTATTTTTATAGCCTAAATCAGATTTGCTCTGCACTGCAACAATGTCATCTCCACCGTAAAAAAATAAATCATCGTGCCCGTCATTATTAAAATCACTTACTAAGGTTTTATAACCAAGCCATTTAGCATTAGGTAAGTAATCGACAAACTTAAAATGATTATGTCCTTCGTTTTTGTATATATGGTTCGCTCCTTTTTTTTGCCTATTTAATGGAAAAGCAGAAAGTACTAAATCTAGTACGCCACTGTTATTACCATCAACTAATTTAACCGAACGTCCGCGTGTGCGTTCAAAATCATCAAACGTTTTTCCGCCTTCAACAGTGCGGTCATGATTTATTTGAAACGACACAGGTAAACGAGGTTTTAAGCCACCACCACCTCCTTGGGCAATTATTAAATCCATACGACCATCTAAGTCGTAATCAGCAACAGCAACACCATGTGTGTCGCCTTTAATAATTATCTGTGGTGCTGAAAAGGTATTATCTTTGTTATTCCAAAAAATTTTTACTGCGTGGGTATGCTCAGTAATTAATACATCTTGATAACCATCTTTATCAAAGTCTGCAATCAGCGCGCTATCCCACTTACGGCGCGATAGGGGCTCAAAAGGTATAATGTTTTGCGATTCTCTAAACATTAATTTATTACTGCGGTTGTCGCTTAGTGTTTCATTGCTTACCCTTTGAGTAGTGTTACATCCACAAAGCAGAATACTTGTAGCAATCAGTGATAAACAAAATAATGTGCTTGCTGGCTTAGTATTTTTTTTCATTTAACCCACTCCTTACTTAACTGACTGTATTGGTTTTTGCTGCCAAACACGGATGTATTCAATTTCAAAGTCGACTACACCATCATCTTTTTTACCTTCAGGGCTATTACGTTCAAGCTCTTCTTTACTTTTTGGTACGCCATGCCAAGGAAAAGTCTCCTGATCAAGCCATAAAAACAGTGGCTTAGTGGCTACATAGCCTGTATCAACCCCACGATGCTCTTTAGCCCAGGCATCAGCTTGTGCTGCAGATACTTCGCTAAATAATTTACCGTCAACATAGTATTTAATTCCATCAGCACTCCAATCGATTCCATACACATGAAAGTCATCAGCCACTCTAAAACCTAAGTCTTTTCGCTCTGTATAAGTGGGCTTGCCCATCACCTTTTTATTCCAATCGCGGATTGACCACCATAATTCACTGTCTATGTGATCTTTTTTAGGATCAAGCGAGTCGCCAAATAATTCAAAAAAATCAACTTCTAACTTTTCACCCATCGACCAAAATGCACTGCTTATTTGCGCATCAGCGGCTTTACTTTTAATTTCTATGTACCCGTACTGAAATGACTTTCTGCCAATAAAGCATGCCGTTGTCAGGTTTTCGTATTTAAGTGCATCGCCAAACACGGGCTTATGTATTTTTTCTTCAAATGGAAAGTCTGGCTCCCAACGTGTTTCAAGCTTTAGCTTACCATCTTCTAAACGGTAGTTATTACCCGAAAATTGCGAAGGTGCTCGGCCTTTCCATACTTTTTTATTTGGCTTATCTGGGTGCTTATAAACGGGTTTACCCTTTTCTAGTTTACCCACAATGTACCAACGTTCTTCATCAATAGTGCTGGCTTCAAATTCATCACTTACTTGAGTGTTTAAAACCCATGCGCCTTCATTCAGGGGATCAGTTAGTGGCAGTAGTAACTCATTAGCCGAAACGCTCTTACTACCAAAAAACATCAACATACTAAGGGCAATTACACTGATTGCTGGCTTTTTAATGTGTAAAGTATTCATATAATATTTTGCATCCTATAAATCAGATTTTAAAATTAATGTTAGGGGAAATTTAATTACGAGTTCAAAACAAAAATCCCATAGTTAAACTAACTATGGGATTAAAATTAAACGGCGCAGTTATTTGGTAATAAAATCGGTGGCGCTTTTAATACTGCCACCATTTTGATTAGTTCCATCTATGGCATTTTCGCGATAAATAACCGACTGGTTTCGTGTAATATCACCTGCATTAAGTCCTAATAATGAATAATCAAGATCTGCATCAGCTTGTATTGCAGCATCAATTTTAATGCTGTATCGACCACCAAATTTTCTGTAGCGCTTTTTAAGCGCGTTGCTACTCCCCTCATCTAAATCCTCTGAAGATGTTTGAGTTGGCGCTTTAATATTACCGTTAACTGTAAGTGATGGGTTATCATGGCGCTTAACTAAATCGTTACCGACATTGCTTTGAGAATATGAGGATGCAATTGCAATAGGCGCAATAGGTTGACCTAACCAGCGAGCGCCTGAGCCATCTCGTGGTAACTTAAATAATTGAAAATTACCGTTAGAGCCATTTGATGCTGTATCACGAATACCCTCGCGAGGTAAAAAATAGCTACCTGCTTTAGTAATATCCGACTGAAAGTTTGTATCAGTAACAATGTGCTTAACCGTTCCACTAATTGTTGTGTCAGTAAAATAGCCGCGCGTATAACCTATATCGTTAGTATCGGTCCAAACAGGTGCACTACCTGAGTCAGCCCAAATAACAAAGGTGCTATTTTTTCCTTTAGTTATGCCTTTAATTTTTACGTTTTCGTTTATTTTTGCATGTGGTTTTAAAAATATGGCTGCAAACCCACCTGTATTACTAATATCTTCTAATATAATATTTCTGTAAGCACCGTAGCGTGGTCCTGCTCGGTTTAATCTATCTGTTACAAGTCCACTACCAGGCTCTATACGTACAGTAATACCACGTTCGCCAGTAATGTTTTTAAAGTATAAATCTTCACCACTAAAAGGTTGAATAACGGCATAGCCTGTTGCTATTTTTTCTCCGCTAATATCAGCTAAGTAGCCTTTTTTAGGGATACGTGAATAGCTTGAGTTAAACACTACATTGCGATTTATATTAGTACCACCAGCGTCAGTTTTAACACCTGGTTGGCCATTATCATCTGCAACTAAAAATATATTGGGTGTTTGCGAAAAGTTATCTTTTTGATGTAGACGAGAAATAGAGAAATTTTCGGCATAACCAACTCTCACCATTCGTTTATCCTGAAAAATAGTATTGGTATTTACATCAATAATAAAACGGTCATTTTGGGTCGCATTTGTTTTTGCACCCGTTGTGGTTATTTCAATATTTTCTGCTTTTGTTCCATTGCCGCCACTTTTACCAAAATCAAACAAAATATTTTGATTCATTTTTAAAATTGTATCAGGCTCTATTTCAAGGCGAACATTAGAGGGCATTGATATTTTATTCAATGTGTACGTTCCTTTTTTAATAACTACTACACCACTAACTGCTGATGCAGCATTTAATGCATTTATAATTTTATTAGTGCATTGGCCTGGACTAGATGCACTATTGCTAGTACTGCATTGCCCAGTATTAGTGATTGTCGATTCAACGGTATTAGATATTGTATTGGTGAAGTATCCTGGTTTGTTACCGATTGAGGCGGCATAAGCTGAGTTGATCGACCAGCTTAATAATATTGTGTAAAACAAAGCTTTATTTCTGTGTGTGAGCATCATTACTATTCCTAGGTTTATAAATAGAATTGTCAGATATGTTTGGGGTTTACAATCACCTACTGCCTGAGCTTAAAAGAGACAATAGATAATTTTATTTGGGTACTTATTGGTCGGTGCGCACTACTGCGTAATCGTCAATCAAGATTGAATCACCCGTTGGTAGTCCATACACTTCCCAAAGGGTAAACACATCAGTTACTGAGCTCCACGTTGCTGGAATAGCCCATTCACGTGTACTAGTTGAATCCTCTTCAAACTCGATATATTGCCACTCTGTAGTGGCTGCGAGTGCTGCGCTAAATAAGCCGGCTTCTGAATAACGACCTGTAAATCCATTGGCATCCTCAGGTATGCCGTCATAAACCCACGGTACAACAACATGGCGTAACGTAACGGGTTCAACAGGCACTTGATTTAACTTAACCCACACGGCATAACGGTATGTTTTACCAACAGACTCGGCACCACCTCCATAGTTGGCGCTATACCAGTTCCGTTGTTTATTCCAAACTTGCTGAGTTGCAAAAGAGTACGGTGTATTCGCTTCACCTTGAGTTGCAGTACCCGCTGTAATTTCAAGCGAACGACCATTACCCGACACAGAGGTTGCCGATACGCTATAAGTGGCATTACCTTTATAAGGTGCGCCTTCACCATTGAGGTTAAAGTCGGTGTTAAAGCCTGCTTCGTGTTCAGACACTCCCGGCTCACACATTTGGTTATTAACAGTATTAACCGTAATACTTTTTTGCGAAATGAGTGATAAAGGTGTGCTTGCTGTATCGCCATCAATAAGTTCAACCGTTACCGTATTTGAGCTGTCTATTGTTGTAGGTGCTTTAACGGCAAGTACTTCTCCAAAGCCACTTTTAGCGGTTAAGCTTTTAGTAAATGAAACCTCATCACCAAGTGTCCAATCAAAAGTATATTCGCCACTTAACTCTGCGTTTAGTAAAGCAGGCTGCACTTTTACACCACTGGCCACACAGATTGGAACGTCCTTGTTACCTGAAGAAGCGCCTAACTCGTTTTTATCGTCGTTTGTTATTGCAAGACTAAAAGCACCTGTCACTGTAAGTGTGGCGTTTGCTGAAGCTTCGGGGTTATCAACACTTGTGGCTGTAATAGTCGTTTCACCGGTATTTTTAGCGCTAATAAGGCCATTTTCATCTATAGTTGCGATATCTTCATCTACAATTGAATAAATAAGTGCGGGGTTACACGCGTAACTTGGTATCGCTGATGCGAATACACTTGCTTGACCACCAGCAGGGATTTCAATCGGCGAGACGCTTACCTCAGTTACAACGTCATCAATAGCATTGACAGTTAATTGTAATGTACGAGTAGGCAGCGCACCGCCCGGAGCAATAACTGCACCATTATTGATAGAATATGTAATGTTATAAATAACTTGACTCGGAAAGTCTAAGTTACCATCAGCAATAGGGTTACCATCGCCATCTAAAGCGCCTCTTATATCGGTTTGGTCGCATTGTCTTAATGCCGCCGAAAACGCATCGGTATTTATAACTAATTTAGTGCTATCACTTGATTGCGTGAAAGGTGAAATTCGGTGTGACGCAATGGTATTAGCGCTTGTTTGTGGGGTAGTGAAATTATTATTAACCACAAACTCTAGCTCACTTACGTTTATGGTTGCTCCTGACTCAGAGGCTGGTTTACCGTCGATTGTTAGGCCTTGCAGTAAATCAATTTCTTGAACTCCGGACTCTTCATTTAATGTGCTCGTAATCACTGCGGTATCGATTACAAGTACTAAATCAGATTTAAACTGCGGATCGTAACCTTCATCCGTTCCGCCGCACCCTGTTAATACTGAAAATATAACACTGCTAATTGCTGTTTTTATTAGTAAGTTATGTTTCATCTTACTCTCCAAAATTTGTAAGGCAGCGAGCATAATGTGGCCCGCTGCTAATAGTTTCTCAATTAAAAGGTGCCGCGAAGACCAACACGGAACTGACGGCCTGTTTTCCAAACTGATGCTGTACGCGAAGTAGTTACACTGCCATCTTCAATTGCGTTGCCTTCATCAAGCACAACCTCTTGCGAGTTAGCTTCAAACGCATTACGCGTAAATGAACTGGTGTAATAAATTCGGTTAGTTTCATCAGTTAAGTTAAGTGCCTGAAAAGTTAAGCTAAAGTTTTTATTAATTTTATAACTTGAGCTAAAGTCCAAACGATGGGTTGCCTCTTGCCATGTAGCACCGCCAACTAAACCTCGGTTAACTAATTGCTCCCCGGTATAGCGACTCGCTAAACGTAATTGAATCCCTTTTTGTTCCCAATACAGTGTTGTATTTAGGGAATGCTTTGGAGTGTAAGGTTGTGGTAGTGGTTTTAAAAATATATCGGTATTACCTACCTGCTGACGATCAGATTCTGAATCTTGATAGGTATAGTTCATGTTTAAACCTAAGCCACCCCAATAACTTGGTAAAAAGTCATAGTTTTGGTTGTAACCTAGTTCAACACCTTTGATATCTGCGCCTTTGCCATTGGTTACTGTGGTTACGTTTACAACGTCACATTCAATGCGCCATTGGTCAAAAAAGCCCGCAACTTGCCTAAGTGGCATACAATCTTCTTCGCCACCTGGTGTTCTATTCTCATCGTAATCAAGTAATAAATCGGCTGTTTGTAAATCGTATTCAGTCCTAACGTCTTTGTAGTGATACGGAACCACAACCGTTTCTTCAAAGTCTTTCATATCCTTGTAAAAGAACGCTGCCGAGAGCAAGCCTGAATCACTAAAGTACCACTCATAAGACAAGTCGAGATTGGTTGATTTAAGCGGTTTTAAATTTGCATTTCCTGCTGAGCCATTAGCAGAGTCCCATTGTTGTTCAAAAATTTGTGTACGTGGGTTTAATGAATCAAAACGAGGACGTGTCATTGTTCTACTAACAGCAAAACGTGCAATCATTTCTTCGTTAACTGCATAGTTTAAGTTCAAGCTAGGTAAATAAGCGTCATGTCCGCCTTTTTTAGTTACCCATGCAACGCGGTCTTGTACTTCACGTCCGCTACCTTGTGTCCCTGTAAATGAGGTTGTTCTGTCTAAAAACGGCCAAATTTGTCCGTTGCTTGCAAAGTGTGCCCACGCATTAGCTGACGTTGGAACTAAATTTCCGTTGCTGTCGTAAATTAAAGAAGGTAATGCATTGTTAGCTATAATGTTGCCATTTTCATCTACAAACACTTGCTGATTTACACCCAGTCCGGTGTTGCCATCAGCCCCAGGAATTCCAAACTGACCCGTTTGCGGATCAACAGGGAAAGTAGCCGGGTTTGAGCGGTTATACGCATGGGTGATTTGCCATGCCCAACAGTTTTGTAGCTCAGCATCGTTTGCTGGTGTGTAACGATGATCAGGCTGACCCGTGTCAGATACCCCCATAACAGCTGCCGGACAGGCATCTAAATTTGTATTTGCTAAACCGCGCTCAACTAACAAATTGTACGCATCAACCATTTGTGGAAAACGCGTATAGTTAATACCGCCTACACCAGTTGCTGTTGTGTCATCTTTTACATACCTAAGGCCTAAGTTACCTGTTAGCTTGCCATCCATCAGCTCAAAGTTTGCTTTAAAATAAGCGGCTTTTGTTTCGGTTTCAATATTACGACTGCCTGTAATGGTTTCGCGTATACCTACTTCACCTGCATCTTTGCCTGAAACAATTTCAAGCGCTTTTTCGGCATCAAGTAACGGCCAGCCATTAAAAAACTCTGCAGAGCGGTCTGATTGAATATCTTCACCAAAATTATCGTAAGGATAGGCACTATCAGCGATTATATCGGCTAAGCGAATTGTACCAAGCCCACGTACTTCAAAAGCTTGATCAGGGTCTTCTAAATCTATTAAGTCACTGCCATTTGTGGTTGCTCTATTTTGAATAGAGACATCTTTTTTACGATTTGACCACTTAACTCCAAACTCGATCGATCTGATAAAGTCACCATCAAGCGCATAGTCAAAATCAACAAACAGTGATTTGTTTGTATCCGCTAATTTATTTTTACGCAGCACTAAACTACCTAAGTGATTGTGCTGCATGTCATACGGGTTAAAACGGCTGTATACCGCATTAGACGTACCATCAAAGGCATCAAACTCACCTGGAGTAACGCCAGTTGAGTAACTACATTCTCCACTGCCGCCACAGTCGTAACCAACCATTTCGTGGCTGCCATCCGGCATTGATTCAACTATTTGACGACCTGCCGTGCCCCATGTAGCTGTACTAATAGAGATAAAACGATCTTTCTCATCATCGTCTGGTGTTTCATCTGTTGTTTTAGAAAAACCAGCTCTTACATTCATATTTAATGAATCAGTTACCTGATAATCAATATCAAGTGACGCTACATTAGTATCAATTTCTCTAAGTCCGTAGGAGCGAACAAAGTTACCGCCTGTAGAGCGGCTACTTGATTGCTGTAAGGTATTGGTCGATAAATCAACCCCGTTTAGTGCTGTATTGTCATCACCGGCATAAATTAAAGGTGTTACAGGTCCCATGTTTAAACGCAGTCGTTGACTGTCGGTTAACACATCTTGCTCTGTATGAGTTACATCTAGCTGAATATCAAGTGACTCTGTTGGTTGGTATTGAAAACCTGTAGATACTGACAAGCGATCTCGTTGGTCATTATTTAATGTAAAATCAATAACCTCACGCGCTAAAACAAATAAATCACCTTCATGTAATATTTGCGTTTCAGGGTCGTAATTATTAAGTGAACTCAGTGGGTTTAATAATGCTTCTCCATTCTCACCAAAAAGCTTATTTCCATCAGCATCACGTTGATTGCCAAGTACCCTAATTGCTTTGCCTGTAACGGTGTCATGTGCTGTACGGCCTGTCGCATCATCTAAATCAACGATAGGAATTGCGCCGTTAGCCCAATCGGTATTGATACGATCTTGTCGTGTTTTTTGTGTATCTTTAGAGGCGGTGATAATAAAGCCAAAGGTGTCGTCAAAGTATTTATCAGAAAAGCTAAAATTAATGCGTGAGTCACTTTCATCAGAAAACTCGTTGTAGCGCCCTTCAACCGTAAAAGAACGACGTGGTTTGTTTAAATTTAGCGGTTTTACAGTTCTCAGTACAACACTTGCGCCGAGTGAGCCCTCATCATTATCAGCAGAAGATGTTTTAATTACATCGATAGATGACAATATATCTGACGAAAAAGAGCTTAAATCAACACTGTTATCGTTAGTCGCGCCCGCACTAGAGCCATCGGTACTTAGCCCGCCGGTAAGTGCTACACCATTCATTGATATTTGATTTAAAGAAGGTCCGGCACCACGAATTGATATACGTGTTCCTTCACCGCCTTCTTCTTGAATACTCACCCCTGTTACTCTAGATAGTGCATCAGCGATGTTTTGATCTGTTGATTTACCTACATCTTCAGCATGAATTGAGTCACTTACGTTGTCGGAAAAGCGCTTTGCGTTTACCGCTTTTCGTAAGCTACTTTTGATCCCTTGGACTTCAATTATTTCGATATCTTTTTGTAGTTTTATTTTCTCTTTTTCTTCATCTTCTTGTGCAAAAGCAGATGATGAAATAAGCGAAACAATAATAGCTGCAGAGACTGCTGATAACCTAAAGTTATGCTGCATTGTGTGCTCTCCTGTTTATCGGCATCGTTTTTCTCAATGCCAGTGTGTGATGATGTTGTCTGTTTTTATTGTTAGTTAAGCGCTGTAGGCTAAATTAATGTGCATCTTAGCTTCTAAAATTTAGACTTGAACAAACGGCTAACTTATGACCAAGTTAAACATATGACCTTTGCATTTACAAGCTGTTTACTTTATTTTTTACATTTTTATGTATTTGGGTATTTAACATTGAAACATTGATATTATAAAAATTAACCACCTCAAATCTGCTTATATATGGGATCTATTTAACGTTAAGAAAATTAATCAAAGATTTATGCAGGTTGGTATAACTCTTTTATTGGTACTAAGAAGTAATTAATGAGATTTTTAATTCAGCTAGATAGGAATTTTAACGATTGATATTACAAAATAAAAATGTATTTATCTTATACTGTATGCAATAAAAAGTAACAATGCTAAGTTGGTTTTTTAGTAACAAACATAATAATGTTAAGGGCAATTTAATTGCCCTTAACATTATATTTATATGCAAAAGTCCTGAATTTATAACGCTGTGAAAGTATAATTTAGGGTTAATTTGCTAAAAATATAATCCTGTCGCCCCAGATAAAATCTCAGAGCTATTCGGTAATAACAAGATTACTAAACAGGTAAAATAACTCACAACACATTATTCATTTGCATGAGGTTCACAAGTAAACTCACTGTCTTCATCCGCTCTTAATAGATCAAACTCATCTATGCAAACAGGGTTTGCTGCTGTACCAACGGCAGCATTGTTTATATTAAAAAAACTTTTCACCCAATTTGCAGGAACAACACCATACACAAATGGATCAGGTTGCATCGGCTGACGGCGCTCGTCATTAATAGCAAATACATTTTCTCGCAATTTAAGTGCTTCTAAATCTAAGCCGTCAAGCCCATCTTCAGTATGGCAACTTGTACAAAAAGCATTATTAGATGAGTCAGGTCTAGGCCGGTCAAAAAATAACGGCCCTTCAGGAAAATTGATACTATCACGCACACTTACTAAGTCAGCTGGAATATTGCCTAAATTTGCAGTTAAATCGCCAGTATTATCTAAATAACAAACATATTTTGTTAAATCCATAATGTTGTTACTTGCATTAACGTCTCTGTTTACATAATTATCAATTATTCTGTGTAACGTGTTATCTACAGTGTTAGACCATTCTGTCCAGCGAGAATTTGCTTCACTCCCTATTCCAGCAATCGTTCCATTAGCCATATTACAAGCAACTTCTGGGTTAAGTTCTTGTGCAAAAACTTTAAAATCATCTATCCAACCAATAAATTGGGTTTCGCTTCGATCACCAGCACCAATAATTATATTGCCACCTGCATGCAATCGAAAAAGCGGCTGGTCGACCGTTAACATATCAACAGGATAACCGTCTACAAACGTTAAAATCTCTGTTGATGATGCTTTGGCAGATACTTGAAATCCTAAGTGTACCCAGCCATAGTCATTATCAATTGGAGTATTATCAGGGTTTCGTAAAATTGGTTCATCAATTAAATACGTTCCAACAACGTTATTACTAGGATCTTTAAAAACCAATGTTTTACCCATTTGTATACTAATACTTGAGCCATCAGAGTACGTCACTAAACGCTTGTCACCTGGTATATTTTTATCTCTTTGATCAATAAAAAGCCCGTAATACAATGTTCCTTGCATAAATTGAGCGGCACGTTCATTACTTTGCTCAGGTATTCTAAAACTAACTCCTTGACCTTGTTCTTTTATCCACAGTCCTTTGCCATTGATACCACCGTTAGCAATAGGCTCGACTCTTGGTTTTATACCTCGACTCGGTAATAGTTGGCCATAACGAGGTACTCTCCATTCACTTGAAGAAATAAGTGGCGCTCTACCTGCTACTACAGGTGCTAAAAGGCGCCCGCCTGTAGCTGTATTTTGAACCGTATCTTCTACAATTGCTCTTAATCCACTCGGTCGCAAATCAATAACTTGAGCCATATTGGCATTAATAAAACTATTGGGGTTGAGGTAGTCATCAAATGCAAGTTCGTGTGTACCTCGCCCAGAACTAACCAGCCAACTTACATCTGCTGGAGTTACTGGACGCATTGTATTTTTAAAGTAATTAAATCTATGTTCATTAGAATCAATAAAAGTCGTATTTCCAGAACTCGCTAATGGATGATTGTCCTCATCGTTATCGCGTCCATTTCCTACCCTTATTGGTGACCCCGAATCATAGAGGTCTATTAAACGGTGAGCCGCATCGGTTCCATTTAAAGAGTAATCAATGTTGTTAATAAGGTTATCTAGTAAAACCATTTTTCCTCGAGTCCACAACCCTATAATTACACGACCATTTAATATGCCGCCATCTTGAGCTTCATCACCAGTTGAGCACTTATCTATATCAGTGAAACATTCAGAACTAGTGACTCTTGAATCAACAATTTCATTTTTTTTATTACTGCGCTCAACTAAATCATAGCCAATACTTGTAATTGAAATATTATCAGCATTTTTATCAATCCATGGATAGGTACCAATCGGCTGGGTCTCAGCAATGACATCACCTTCAGTATCTCTAAATAACTGCATAGCAAAGCCAAATTTTTTATTTATTGAATCGTCGTATGGCGCATGACTTAATGGTCTAATACTTTGTGAAGTCCATTGCTGAACATCACAAGCCGCAAAGTCATTGCTTGCATCACTATCACTATTTTGTTCATTGTATAAATATACGTTATCTGAACGCGTTGCTACGCGTTTACCTGTAGAATCTTCATAAAAAACCGAGGTTCCGGCATTTGCACGTAAAAAAAGAAGTTTACCGTCACCGGCTACATTGGGTTCTAAAAAACCTTTCATTGGTATTGAAGCACCCCTATATGGATTTAGAGTTGTTTTAACCCGATCAATTATATCCCCAGGCCTATTTTCTACTCTTTCAGGTAACCTAACTTGAATAATCTGAGCGCGAGCCGTTTTAGGGTTAGACACTTCAACAGTTACCGGTATACCAAAAATAGTACGCGAATCTGTACTTATAATATTACCATTTTCATCTTCAACACTAACTTTCTCAATATTATCGCCCCTTATAATCGTAAGATCGTAGCAATCATTTAAGCTGCTAACACCGCATGCATAAGGGTTTTTCTTAGTTGATTTTTTATCAAAAGTAGGATCGCATATCCCTTGATGTGCTGTTGAGCTTCCGCCGTAAAAATTATTTAAAGTCGAATTATTAATCGCTGCACCATTAAATGTCATTGTATTATCGGCATTTATTATTATGTTGCTTCTCCTTGCGCCGGGAACCAAAGCATCGGGATGAGCAAGTATATCGCTCCCGGAACGATGCTCAATAAATGCTTTATTAAAATTAGGATGCGCTGGATCATCAAATTTTTCAGGTACCTGTAAACGAAAGACTAAGTTTCCATCTCTTTGTGGCTTATGAGAAATACTTATACGTCCATCAGCCGTTGTTTGTAATGCCGGAAAGTCGCTCGCGTGTATTGCGGAAAACCTGTCTCACTACCAATTTGAGTTGTCATATGCACATCTCGAACGATAGATGGCCTTTCTGGTACGGCCCAAGAATGGAAAGAAAGTACCAAAACACTCAATTTTATTACTTTAAGATTCACAGTTAATCTCCTAATTCAAAAAACAATAAACATACTATGTTTAATTACATTGGATGTTATTATTTGTTTTTTGAATGATCAATGTTTATTTTTTGTCAGATAAATGTTTGTTTTTTGTTGGGTGATAAAAAATAGGAGTACATCTGGGAAAATCAAGTATCAAAAAAGGTAAAATAGTCATTAACTAAAGTTGACAAAAAGTGAATTTATATGGGTATACGAAAAATTTAAAAGCAGTAAAGTCAGATAGATATTTAGATAAGGTATATCAATTTCTCATTAGATCATAAAAGAAAGGTCTTTGTTAACAGTTTTACTTTTTCTAATTCAAATAAATTAAACTGACAGTGGTTCACTTTTATTAGTACCTGTCAGTTTAGATTAATAAATTTAATTACGTAAAAAATATTTAAATTTTCCAATATAAATTAAACATTAAACCGGCTAACTAAATTGTACATTTTATTGCTGGTTTGCTTAATAGAGTCACCTAAATCAACAAGTTTCGCACCATGATGTAATGAACTATCACTCATCTTACTAACTAAGTTAATAGTGCTGTCTATTGACTTACATGTAGCTGACTGCTCTTCCGCAGCTGAAGCTACTTGGGTATTGAGCATAAGCATATCGTTTACAATCGATTTAATTTCGACTAAACTTTGGCTAGACGATTTTGATGCTTGAACAGTTTTAACCGTAACTTCTGAACTGTGCTTCATTGAATCAACAACTATATTTGATGATAATATAAGTTCATTAAGTAGATTTTGAATTTCAAGAGTAGACTGGTGGGTTCGATTAGCAAGACTACGAACTTCATCTGCAACAACAGCAAATCCACGTCCTTGCTCTCCAGCTCGTGCAGCTTCAATTGCTGCATTTAAAGCAAGCAAATTTGTTTGCTCAGCAATACCTTGAATCGTATTTAATATACCGTTTACATTGTTAACCTGTATTTTAAGTTGATCAACATTACTAGAGGTTCTATCAATATCTTTAGATAAATTATTAATATAATCTACAGATGTTTGAGCATGTATATTTCCACTTTCAGCTGAAGATGTTGCAACTTTAGCCAAGCCTGATGCCTGACTTGAATTTTCAGTAATATATTCAACGCAAGTTAATAGCTCTCGAATAGCGGTTGTTGATTCTTGTACCGATTCATTTTGCTTGTTATTTTCTTCATTAGATTTTTTAGTGCTAGATATCAATTCTATTGAAATTTCTTCAAGGAATGAGGATGCAAATATGACCTCTGAAATGATAGAGTGGAGCTTAACAACAAAATCATCAAAGCTGCTAGCTAAATCACCTAGTTCATCGTTGTTTTTGTAACTGATTCTGTTAGTTAAATCAGCACTACCTTCAGAAAATTTCTTCAATGAATCTGTTATTAATGCAATGTTATTTATAATGCTTTTACTAAGTAATACACTATAAACAAGTAAACTTAACACCCATATAATAGAAACAACAGTAGTAAACCAACGAGCATTACTAGCCTTTAATTCTATATTTTTCACACTGTTTTTTAATTGTTTATCTGCCATTAACTCTAAATTATAAAGATCATTTTTTAACTCAAGAAGACGTTTGTTATTTTCAACCGCTTTACTTTGCAAAACTTGAATAGACACATCGCCATTAATAAATTTGTTTGCTAATTCAATACTACTTTTTTGATACATTTCAAATTTATTTAACAGTTCACTAACCCCTTCAAATTGAACATCATCATTTTTTACTAAGGTTAAATTATTTTTAATCTTGATCGCGAACTGTTCTACTTCCTGTAGCATATCACTATCACCAATAGTGACACTCACATTGATGGTAGATTCCATTTGCCCTAAATATAATTTACTTTCTTTTATAGCAAGTAAGGTGGGATATAAATTATTTTGAAGCAACTTAGCATTTTTAGTCATAGAAGATAAAGCAAAGTGATTAATAGTAAATATTATAATAAACCCAAGTAGAGCAGTTACAGAGACAGAGATAATTTTTTGCTTTATAGTTAAATTAAACATATAGCTTTATTTCCATTTATAGATCACCTCTCAAATATCTATATAATATTAGTGAGATGATCTATTTCTAAGGTTATTTAGATAAAACACTTACTTTATCAGTAACTTCTGTACTATCTATATACCCTATAAAACTGGGATTACTAGATATCATATTTATAAGCTCTTCACTATTTGAGATTTCTTTTGGAGGTTTACCTTTGCCAGTAAAGACTAACCTAGTCCAATAAGCGCTTAACTGTGCTTCTGATTTATTAGTATATTTACTGTGAAATTCACTTTTAAGAGGAGCTTCTGCTGTACGTTCGACAATAGTGATATGCGTGCCGTCAGGCAAACTTTGACGTTTACCTAAAAATAAATTTTTAACCTCCGCAGGGGTTAATGTGGCACTCAGGCTTGGGTTACCAACAACAACTACTTCAGCTTGTACGAATGCTGTTTGAAAACAAAGAGCGCTAGCTAATATTAATATTTTTTTCATGTGCCTCTCCTTAAAAAACAGCTTGTAAGCTAACGCTATAAAGTAAATTATCAATATCTCTAGTGTTACCATTTACACCTGTAGATGTATGTTCATAACTATCAACTTGCGCTTTAAATGCTAAATTACTCGAAATATCGTAACGTGATCCAATTGACAGAATACTTTGCTGAAATGACTTTTGCAGATTAAAACGAGTAACCGTGTTTTTTTCATCATCAGCAACATAAGTGTCAACGTTTAAACCACGCTCACTATCATCTAGCGTTTCTCTATATTGATACATAACATAAGGTGTAATATCACCAAAACGATAGCCTACTGAAGCATAATACTTACCATTATCTTGTCGGCCGCCCGTCGTTATTTCAAAAATAGCCTCTGCGTCAACCTTCCATAATCCATCATCAAAACCATAGCCTAAAGAATAAAAGGTTTGTCTATCCCCGGCGTAGTAACCTTCCTCTTCTAGTCTTTCGTTACCTTGACTATCTGTATAAGTAAAGTCGCTTAGATCCCCAGGCTCTGTTCGTGTTGTAGCACCTAACTTAAACAAATGCTCATCTATAGAATAAGTGGCATGAACCCCCATAATATCGTCAATTGTGTAGGTTTTATTGTTATTAGCAGCAGCTTTTGCACGAGGGTCTTCATTCTGCCCATAAAAGGCTTGAACTTGCACTGTTCCATCGCCTAAATAAATATCATGCAATATTTCAATACCGGTGTGGCGTTGAACCTTATTATTTGCATAAATTAACTCAGGGGTTCTTAGCCATAAATGAGCAAAACCAGTGTCTTTATAATCACTGTCTTTATAAAGAGGCACACGTAAAATACCTCCTCGTAGTTTTGTTTGATCTGACAATTTATAACTTAAGTAGGCTAAATCAACACCAAAGCTGTCGTCATAGGGACGGCTTTCAGCAAAAAACTTAGTTAATAAAGTGAAATCTAATTTTTCTGATGCTTTAAAATCAATTTGAACGCCCCCCCAAGTCTCAGATGTTGCATTTATTTTCGTATCATAAGCTCTAAAAAATGTGTTCTCTTTTTTTGCCGTTCCAGCGGTTAAATTTAAATAACCAGAAATTTTAACTTTATCTAGTGCAGCAGCAAGCTCGTCTATTTGTGTGTTAGCACTAGCAGTAAATCCGGATTGCATTAATAAAAAAGACGTTATAACGGAGTACTTAAAACTTTTTCTCATCATTCACCCTATTTGTTTATATTTAATGTCCAATGTATTATTACATATGATGTTTGTATTATTAATACATTTTCACTCTAAATTTAATTATCTAATCAAAAAAATTAAAATATCGATTTAAAGTAGATGGTTAATTATCTATTAACTTAATTTCACTTACTGTATAAGGCTTGCCATGCCCAGTATTGGCAATGCCTGAGCCTGTAAGTAAGTCAAAATTAGACACAAGCAGAGAGCCTTTGTAATAAATAATATCGGCAGGTTGGTCTAACTCGCCATTTTCTGAATTATTATCGGGGTATGATGCAATAACAGTTACATTCTGGTGTGTATCAATTTTTATAACTTGATTAGTTAAAAAACCTGCAGCGTATAAATTACCTTGAGGGTCTATAGTAAGGCCATCAGGTCCGCTTCCTTTTGGAAGTGTTGCGTAGGTACTTTGGCTAAGCAGGTTATTGTTTGCATCAAGCGTTAATTTATAAATTAAGTCGTCACCTAAGTTGGTCACAAACAAGTTACCCTGTGCGTCAAACACTAAGCCATCAAGTCCAAATTTACGTTGCTTATTAACAGTTTTAGCTAAAAACAATAAATGTGGATCATCTATATTGTTTGTCACTAATATATTCGTATCTGTGGCCTTAAAACGATATATCCCACTGAGAGTCTCGGCCTTATTTTTACTTGGCACACGCAATTGAGTTACGTAAATATAGCCATTTTGATAGCGTACACCGTTTGGCGAACTCATGCCTTTGGCAACGACTTGAGTGTTAATAACTGCATTATTCTTTAAGGTAAGTTTAAGTAATCGGGCTCTGCCAGCGCCTTGGTTATCGGCTACAAATAACGAACCATCGGGGGCATAGGCAAGGCCCATAGGACGACCCTTCCCTTTATTATTTGGCCCCGATAACTGGGCTATTTTAGTAAACGTGTTGTCATTATTAATATTAACCAGCACACCCGCTTGTAGCCCTTTATTGGCATAGTTAACGCACGATAAAGTAAGTTCTCCTGTAGGAGAGACAGCAAAAGCGTCTGGGGTTGGGCAATAATCAGGGAGTGATGCAAATAAACTCGCACTATTAAGCATTGTATTAGACGTTTTAACAGACGCTAAAGATGCACTTACTTCCCCTTTATTTATGCTTTTATTATTGCTTTGAGCCATGTGAGTACTGCAACCAAACACAGTAAATAAGCACACTAAACCCGCTAATTTATTTTTAAGATGAGTGATGTTGTTTTTATTCATTATTGCTCTCTTTTGCACTTAATTTTTGCGAAAAAAAAGCAAGGCTTGTTACCAAACCTTGCTTTTTACCTCTCATAGTTAACTCTTTTGCATTAAAGATTGGTTACTTTATCTATACCAATCTTAGATTTACTTATCACTTCGCCATTGCTGTAACGCACACTCACGTTATCTATTTCGTTGCACTGACCCAAACCAAAATGAACCACGTTATCAAATGATTGTGTATAAGGTGCTGCATCAGGCGATACTCGCTTTGTTAGGGTTTTACCACAGCCTTTAAGTGTCGCTATAGCACCAATTGGGCTTGTATTATGCTTAAGTGAATTACTTATACGCAGTAATGCATAGTGATTACTGTTATTGGCTTGATTACTAAATAAGTGCCACTGACCTCTGTCGTTATTCATAATAATATCGATCTGGCCGTCTAAGTTGTAATCAAATACATTTGCGCCTGAACCAATGGTACCTAAGGTATTTGTAATTAATCCCGAATGAGTAGCTTGGCTAAATGTATTATCGCCATTATTTAAATACAGTATTTGCGACGTGGGGGTTACCAAGTTACCTTGTTTAACAACAAATAAATCTTGATATCCGCTGTTGTTAAAATCACCTACACTCACTCCCGTGGTATTTAAATTGGTTTTAACACCGACTTTATCACTTACATCAACGAACTTTCCACCTTCATTTTTTAATAACAAATCTGATGGTGCCACTGGCTTTTTATTTTCTGCATAGTGCTTAACACCGGTTACCACTCCCGTAGTCGGTGAAAACGTATTACCCGCCATGCGCCACTTATTATTACCTATATAACCAACATAAAGTCCTTTATTAGGTTGAGTATCAGGCCATCCTAAGCCGTTACTGCTAACAATATTAACGTTTTGACCGCTGTGCCTTTCACCTTCAAATTTGTATTTATAGGCACCTTCTCCTACAAACACATCTTGATTCGGATAAGGGGATTGGTAATTAACTATATTGAGCGTGTCGCCAATAAGTAAGTCGTTGAATTTAAATGACCCGCGTTTAGTATAAAAACCAAATGTTTTGCTTTTAGCATCAAAAAACGTATCGCCTGCTTGTAATGGGTTAGCACGACTTATATATAAATCAAAGTCACCATCGTTATCAAAATCAATTTCGCTAACACCCGTCGCATCCATTATTTTATTAGGTAAAATGTTGCCGGTTACGTCACTAAAGGTAAAGTCGCCATTGCCTTTTAAAATACGTAAAGCGCCGTCGCCGTAAATCACTAAATCGTCAACTTTATCGTTATTAAAATCGGTAATAAGGACTTTTTGACCGTCTCGATTAGTTTTTGGTAAATCAGTTGCGTGGGTTATATTGCCACTACCATCATTTTTATAAATAAAATTACTGGTTTGTTTACCGCTATTAGCCTGCGGGAATCCCATTAGTAATAAATCTAAGTGGCCGTTGTTATTGGCATCAAAAAACTTACTAGTGCGCCCACGTAACGTTGGCAATTTGGGTGAAAAATCACCGCCTTCAATAATTTCTCTTTTGTTAAAGTGAAATAACTTAGCATTACGCGCGTTATCGCCAGAGCCACCACCACGCGAAAGCAAAATGTCCATTTTGCCATCTTTATCGTAATCGCCTACGCCAATACCGTGCATATCACCCACAATAAGATCGCGCCCTTTGTCGTAAACGCCTTTATTGTTCCAATACAAACGAATGGTATAACCATGATCAGTAAGTAATAAATCAGGGTAACCGTCTTGGTCTAAATCGCTTATTAATGCGTTATCCCATTTACGGCGGTTTTTGTTTTCTAATTTAATTGCTTGGTGTTGCTCAGTAAATAATGTGCTGCTAGTTGTTAGCTGAGCGCCCGCTAGGGCACTCGCTCGTTGACAACCTAGTAAGCTTGCGCTCATGCATAATAAAGAAACATGCCATACAATTGTTTTTACTTTCATAAAGCCTCCTTGAATTTGATGAAACTTACTTGGTTGTCTTAAACGTTTTATCAAATCGTGGCATGGCATCTAATCGCCAATTCGCACCTTCAGTAGTTTCGTGAAACCATTTTGGCTGTTGGTTATCCCAGCTCCATTTTTCCATTTCGCGAACCATGTCGGTTAACAGTGCCTTGTTAGATTTACTTACATCATGTTTTTCAGAAACATCGTTTTCGATATTAAATAACTGCCACGGTTGCTGGTTAACTTTTAATGCTTTCCACTGGTTCATACGAATTGCAGCATCGCTGTAACCTTTACGATGGCGAAGTGCATAAATAGGCTCATCTTTATGTGGGTTTTCATTTTTAATAAACGCAGGCCACATATTTGTACCGTCTAAATGTTGGTTTTCTTCAACTTTAGCGCCCGCTAAAGCTGCAAATGTTGGGTACAGATCAAGTGCCGATACAGGATGCGAAAAGCGTTTGCCCGCAGGTACATGCTTAGGCCAATGAAACAACATAGGGACTCTAAAGCCACCTTCTTGTGTACTGCCCTTACCTGCTTTAAGTGGGAAGTTATTAGCACCTTTACTTAATTTGCCACCGTTATCACTCATAAATACGATAAGCGTATTATCATATTGATTATTTTTTTTCAGGGTTTCTACTAGTTTACCCACGCCGCGGTCAACTGCGTAAACCATACCTGCGTAGGTTTTACGGTCTTTATTTTTTATATTAGGAAACATCGCCATATCTTCATCCTTAGCTTGCAATGGCACATGCGGTGCGTTGTAAGCTAAATATAAAAAGAATGGATTTTTTTTGTTCACTGCTTTGTCTACAAAATTAACGGCTTCGCGCGAAAGTGCATCAGTAATGTACTGCGTTTCTTTTACTTCTTTGCCGTTGTGCTCTAGCGGTGTAATGTACTCAAAAATATTTTTTAAGCCTTGTGCCTGTTGCTTTTTATACTGGGGTTGGTACTGATCAGGAAAGTAATTATGCCCACCCCCTAAAAAGCCATAGTATTCATCAAAACCACGTTTATTTGGATGATACTGCGGCGCATCGCCCATATGCCATTTACCTAATGCACCGGTAAAATAGTTGTTTTCGTTTAGTAGTTTACTAATAAACTTGGCGTCAGTAGGCACGCCTACGTTTGAGCCGCGTGTAGGTAAATTAAATTGTGAGCCAATCTTATGTGGATAACGACCGGTCATTAATGCCGCTCGGCTTGGGCCACAGAATGGGTGCGCTACGTAAGCGTCTGAAAAAGAGGTACCCGATTTAGCAAGATCATCAATATTTGGGGTAATAATGTCCTTAGAGCCATTAAAACCAACATCTGCATAACCTAAGTCATCTGCAACAATAAGAATAATATTGGGTCTTTGTTCACTTGCGTGTCCCCCCGCAGAGCCAATTAATAATGCAAGCGATGATAAAGCGCTCAATAATTTTGTGTGTGTTTTCATAGTGCCAATCTCAATTTTGAAAATAAAAATAGTAGGCCAATTATGGCCTACCAAAGGGCATTACTCGGCTATAAAAAAGCTTTCATGTGGTGGTTAAATTTTGTTAATGATGGGTCGTCAATACGGTTTAACTCTCCCGCCATTTTATGCACTAAATCAGTAAGCTGTTTTTTGTATTTAGGATTATCTATTTGGTTTGTGATTTCATACGGATCATTTTTTAAGTCGTATAATTCATCGCGGCTATCACCTGGATTCCATACAAATTTCATTTCAGGGGTACGTATAGCTCTAATACCAAACCATCCGCCGTTGTACCATTCGTAGGCATATAACGAAATATCATCTTTACCAGCATCCGCACTATCACCTTTTTTCATTAATGGTAAAAGTGAACGCCCATCTTCGTCGCCATCAAGTGGTAGTGTCATCCACTGGCGAAGTGTTGGCGCTATGTCGAGCATAGACACTTGGCGGTTAATTATTTTAGGCTCAAGGCTAGGGTCACGAATAATAAGTGGCATACGCATTAATTCGTCATACGCATATGGGCCTTTGTCATAAAGGTTATGCTCACCTAACATACTGCCCTGATCGCCGACTAAAATAATGTGCAGGTCGTCGTATAAACCTTCTTCTTTAGCCGTATTAATAAGCTCGCCAACTGCGTGGTCAATCATGGCAATGGCACCATAGTAAAAACTATGTGCTTTGCGCCAATCGGTTTCACTCATATGACTTACGTCATGCCAAGGCCACCAAATATCATCTTGCGCCATTGGTTTATGTTTACGTTTTATACCAAAGTTTTTGGGAAGTTTTATATCTTTGTAGTCGTACATGCTGGCGTAAGGCTCTGGTACTCGGTACGGTGGATGAGGTTGTTCAAAGCTAACAATACCAAAAAATGGCTTGTCTGATTTAGCCGCATTTTGCAGCATTAGTTTGCCCTCGTTTACTTCTTTAGCCGTTACTGTATCAGCATATGTACCCGCAAGTGTTTTGTAGTAATCATGCTTTTCGCCATTTTTATCACGTTCTCCTGCGTTCATACGGGCTACATTTTTTTGCGTTTGATAAGGCGTAAAAGGACGGCCGTTACGCTCTTCATCTTTATCGTGCCCCCACATAAAGTTTGCACCGCGCAGTGCTGGGCCTTGTGCACCTAAATGCCATTTACCTACATAGCTAACATCGTACCCTATGCTGGTTGCACGTTTAATTACGCTGCCTTCACTAAGTGATAACTCCGAAAGACGAGAGTGATAAAGACCTACGTTATCGTCAAGACCCGTTTTATGTCCCCAGCGCCCAGTAAACATAGCCGCGCGCGAAGGTGAGCATAATCCAGTAGAAGTCATCGCTTGATCAAATCGCGTGCCTTCGTTTGCTAATGCATCAATATTTGGCGTTGAAACTGGGCCATTACGATATGAAAACGTATCAAAGCGCATATCATCAAACAGTAAAATAAGCACATTTGGCTTTTTGATTTCAGAGTTTTTGAGTTCTGCATCTTTTGCATATAAATTTGTAGCAAATAATGTGCAGCACCCTAACAGCATCACCATTTTTATTTTAAATAAGTTCATGTGTGTGTCCTTTTAAACAACTAAAAATTGCTACGTCAGTGTTTTAGCAATCAGCTTGTACTTTATTATGAAAGCATGAAATTAATTTTAATAATATAAACATATGATGTTTGCATTGGCAACAAATAAATTTAAACTTGGCTAATATTTATACTTTAAAACTTATATAAATGTTGACAATAAACTCGTGTTTTATCATTTACATAAAAGGTATTAAATGCTTTATTAGAATTGCTTGTAAGGCTTTCTATTGCTTTAACCACGTTCTCACGTAATCAACTTCCATTGATGTTGGAAAACCTTGTGCAGATTGATTATCTGAAGGATAAAATTGATTACATTTCCATTGTGTATGCGGTGTGCGTAAACCCTGCGACAATGTTAAGTTCATCTCTCTGTGCCAGTACAAATTCTTTTTATAGCCAACCTGAACATTATCTACATACCATGTAATGTCGTCTTTTGTTACATTAACCCCATAAGTATGAAAGCTATCACTGGGATCAAATGGTAAATGATAGCCATTATGGTTTGTTTCTGGCGAGCTACCAGGTCGCATCCACTTGGGTGCGCCATCTTTTATAACAATATTATGTAGGTCGTGGTCCGACTCTTGAAGCGTCTGTTTTTGAGTTAACTCAACTACATCTATTTCACTATATTGCACATCACCTTCATTCGTTAAAGTACGATCTATTTTGCTGTACATCCAAAATGCAGGTGACACTCCAGGAAATTTATCCGCACCTTTAATACGCGCCTCATAATATCCGTAACTCCCTGTTGCCCTAGATTTAGCAACTCCCGAAGTGTAAAACAACCTATAATTAGGTACTTTTGTTTTATTGCAGCCATCCCAAAACGTTCTTAAATGCGTTTCTCGTTTAGTAGTTAGCTTTAATATGCCTTCAGAAACACTGGCATTTTCATCTTTCCAAGACCAAACACCATAGTTTTCTGTTTGAAAATTCCATTTTTCAGCATCTTTACTATCAAACTCATCTGAGCGCTCAGTTTGTAAAACCCAATTTTCGCCTGGTTGCGCAATATGAGGCATCGGTTGCGCATTAACTCCTGCACTACCAAATATTAAGCTCAACGATATTACTATTAGTTTAACCTTGTTATTTGTTTTCATTTTCTATCCACAACTTAATGTATCGTATTAATTAAAAAGCGAGCACATAGGTATGTACTCGCTAAAAAAATTATTTATTGAACAGTAACTTCAACAAGCAAGACACCCTCAGAAGGGACATCAAAGCTGGTGTTCATTTTATTACTCGTCATTAAGTTTTTAACATGAATAGATTTACCATTTTTAAGCGACAGATCAACGGTCGCTGTTGTATGGCCTAAATTTAAAATATTAACCAGGTAACGACCATTATCTTGCTTAACAGTACGCCATGTTGTGGTTTTAAATGATTCGCCATTATCTACTTTTACAACAACATCAGGCGTGCTACCCGAAACCTCTGCAAGTGCAGTTTGTTTAATAGTTTCAACGTCTGCACCTTTTGGCATAACAATAAGCTTTCCTTTATTGGCAACTAACTTAGCCTTACGTGGATGTCCGTATTCATCTAAAGACAAGCTTTTCGCTGAGTCTAAAATAACGGTCCCACCTTTGTTTAAATATCCTTGAAGCGCTTTAAACTCTTCATCTGTAACAAAGTTATTGCGATAAACCAGTATTGCATCCCAATTGTTGTTATCTTGCTTTTCTATTACATTTTTAGTGACAAAACCAAGCGGGAAACCTTCAAAAAATAAATTTTCGTAAAGTTTGTAGCCCTTTGTCATATAGTCACTTGTATTGATCGCTGTTGTTTCAGAATAAAATAGTCGAAGAGGACGACGCTGCTCTCTAAGTTCTATAATTTCCTCAGAAAAACTATTAAGATCAAACATCACTTGAGTAACTTCGTTAGTTACATGTGGCTGCATGTTATTAGAGCCTGCAAATGCACCACCAAGACCTGGGTCAAAAAAGTCGAGATCACCTTCTAAGCGATCCTCAGGTGAACCATCTGGATCACGCGCCCAAAACCAACCCATATTGGCATCCATTCCAAGTAGAGTTGCAAGCCAATAAACACTTCGAACATAACTTGTACGTGTGTCTAAATCTCGCCACTGACCCGAAGATAAAAAGTGAGATTCTGAATTTACATTAATTTTATTAGGTGCAACTGATTCCATAAAGTCATGAAACATCGTTACAATGCCCCAATTGTAAGCGTATTTCTCAATCCACTTAGAGGACTTACCAGGACGAATGTTTTCGCTTCCAAAAGACTTAGCATCGTGCCCTACCATAGTTGTTAACTCGGCTAATGCTTCTGTATCAATTCCACCAGAACGCGAATCATCCATAAACATACGCGGCATTATTTTTATATGAGTATCTGCATCTTTATTTACAGAATGTAATTCATTCTGAACGTAAGTAAACCAGTCTGTACTTCTGTCCATATTGTAACGCGTCCAGTCATACCATTTAGGCTCGCCTTTAATCGTAGGATCGATAGGTATCTCAATGGCTACATCAGAAAACTGACTAAAATGCGTTCCCCAGTTTTCATTTAGCTCGTTAATATCACCTTGGTACTTTTTATCTAACCAGCTTCTAAACTTGTTTAATGTGTATGAAGAAATACTGGTCATTTCTTGAAATTTTTGTGTCCAGTGGCCTTTTTCAGCATACCAGTGTGGTTCATTAGCTAATACAAACCCTACTTCAGTTACTTTTTTACCTTTAGTAAGCTCGCCCGTTTTACGGATTATTTTACCCCAAATCTCTCGTGCCAATGGGTTATCAATATCGAATCCAGTAAATAACGAGCGGCCTTTTCTAACTTCTGGTTCTTGCTCTTCAACCCACTTTGGAATACCCATTAACCAATAAACCAAAAAACCAATGTTGGTATCAGGGATGCGCGTTAGCTCTTTCATTAATTCTTCGTCAAAGGTGCCATCTTTACGCACTAAAAAAGAATTAATAGCGCGGTCATGGTCGACAGGATATAAATCTTCACCACCATGATAAAGCGCGCCTAAATGATCGTTATAAACATCTTTATTAGTAAGCGGCTGCCCTACCGTTTTTGAAAAATAGTCATATAAAAATATTGGCTTACCATTACTTACAAACATATTGTCTTGTGCTTTGGTATTTTGCCAATCAACTTTATTTACAGGGCGACGTTTAATCTCACCAGCCAGCTCTTTGGATAAATCGTCTATACCTTTATCTAAAATTTGAATTACCTTTATACGCTCAAAATCAGGAAGATCTTTTGCTAACTGCTCTTTTGTGTCTGCGTAGTAACGTTCATAGCTAAACAACTTAACAACAGCGTCGTAATTGTTTTCATCCCAGTTAGCAAACTTTAAAAACTGTTCTGCAAACCAGATAATGCTCTGCTCACGCGTTACATCAATTTGCTTACTTTGTGCTTGTTGCATCATTTTTTTTAATTTTTCTATTTTTAGAGTCGCAGTTTGCTCGTATTTATTTTGCGTTGCGCTTAGCGTTTCATTGTTATCAACTTTAGCTACGCTTTCTTGCTGCGAGCATGCTGTTGTAAGCAAAAATAAGGGGGCTAGTGTGAAGCCTAAAAGATGTTGTCTCATATTTTTCTCCCGTTGAGGTCGTTATCTGTTAACAGGTTTTTGCACTGTTGTTATTATTTAATATCGACAACATACATCATATGTTTATATTTGTAATTCCTTTTCTTTGCCAAAAGTAAAATATTTCATGGTGGGATCCCACACTTATTTATAATAAATATTTAAATATGAAATACTTTATATCTAATTTATATATGAATACTTTTTGTATTTCGATTGGCACTCTAGTTGATGATAAATTAGGGCATTGATAGAGAGAAGTTTATCTGGGCGCTTATATTTTCAAGGTCATTGGTGCCATCTACATCAATCTTTTTTGTACGTTCGTAGGAGAATCGACCTGAAGATCGAATGCTCAATTTGGTTTTTCACAAAGTACTGTTGTAGTGATAATGTAATCTATAATGGTATTAAAATTTAAGGACAAATAAATAGTAGTACGAACTTAATTACGTGGTTCATGCGCTACTTTGACATGGTAGAAAGTGGCAATTCAACCTACTCGAAAATACAAAGTAGTCATCAACTGTATTAGTTCAGACAAG